>DATCAO010000707.1:0-2139 GCA_036512575.1 Puia sp. | reverse complement strand
ACGAATCCGTTGAAACATCTGGTCATCTATATCTTCCAATCTATTCTTAACGGAATGGGCATATTCCTTTAAAGCAATGAAATCTTCGTTGGCTCCCGCAATTTCCAGGAGCGCATCGATCCGGTCGATGATATGGGTTTCGATATAATCAATGGCTTCTGACCTTGCATGGAAATTCTTTTCCCGGAAAAGGTTTCGGTCTTTTGCGACAGTTTCTATATCAGAAAGCATCTCTGCCTGAAGTGAACTAGTCAATGCCTTTTGGATAATAAGTTTCTGGTGGTCCAAGGTAACTGGATTTAACCTCGCGGAGACCTACCACAATTTTCTGCAAAACGACACCCGGATCCACCATCCAGAATTTTACAACATGATTTCCCGGTTTGTCGAAATGGAATTCAGTATTATTAATGATGATATTATTGGCCACCCACTCTTCCCAGCTATTATTGGAATGATCCGAGTGAAGATTCAGGATTTTAACGGGCTCATCATCTATGGAAAGTCCGTATTGTAATTCTGTTCCGTTAAAGTTGAGCGTTGGGGAAAAATAGGCCTGCACGTTGATTTTTCCAGTATCAAATACCAACATATCATATTCCAGCCTGGGGGTTCCGGGCCCGGGTGTTTTTTTATTTGCAGTAACAGGTGTGATGGTCATACCCGATCCGGTGCGGCCAATCTCTGGGATTAGTGACCAGCTGACCGTTGGTGCATGAATCGCCCGGGTATAGTGGCTGGCTTCCATAGAAACATAACCATTTGATTCCACAAATCCTTTAAAGGAATCTTTTTTTTCAGATCCATAATTTTTAATCATTGCGAATACGGTAACCGGCCTTGCTGCGGGACCGGTAATCGTGATGGGAATTTTATGTGTGCCCTGTGGTGCTTTCCCCCAATCCACCGTTACCCATATTCTCTGTTGTTTTTCTATTGTCTTATTTTCGCTCCTCACTACAACCCAGTCCACCGGCACTACAATCGAATATTCAAAAGGCTTCATTCCCCGGTTGAACAGTTCGATATAATGGCGCTGGCTCCTGAACGAGTCAAATTCAGGTAACAGTGCTTCTCTGGTTTCGTTGGGCCACCAGGATGTTGAACCTTCAATCGCAATACCCATATCGGATGAATCTGATAATGGAACATAGTCAACCATGGGCATCACATTTTTCTCGGGCTGTTGCCAATAAGTATAACCGATATGGGTCTGATCCATCATATGGTTCCATTTGCCATCCGACATGATGGTGTTGTACTCAAGAGCCAGCAGGGAATCTTCTGCAAAATATTTTTTAACACTATCGGCCTCGTCGTTTGCTGAGGCCCGACCCTGGGCTGCCCACAATCTGTTTTTGCCAGCGGTAACATAGAGTGCATTCAAATTCGCGCATGCTTTCACCGGATATAATACAAGCTGGTAATAAGCATTCCTGTATTCGCCGGGGAGTTTCTCATAAACACCTTTTGCCATATCTGCAAGGAGGTTATAAATGAACTCATTAATTTCAGCTTCCTGGTAGTTGATGAGGCTGTAAGTATCCGGCGATAACAATTCCGGCTTTCTGCGGCTGTTAAGTTTTGTATATTCAGCCAGGATCACGGCAATATCCTTTCCATATTGTTCGCCAAATATTTGTTCTGACCATAGTTTGGTATAGTCTGCAATATTTTCAGCATTCCATTTTTTTGTGTCCCAGGCATAGTCCAGGAAAAAAGAAATCGGCAATTCCATGGGTTTGATGTCGCCGACATTCACGATCCAGATCCGGTCAGCTCCATACTGGTATGCGAGATTCATTTGTTCCCATACCCGGGGAATAGAATTTGTATTCAGCCATTTGTAATTCCTGGGATCCCCCACGTAGTCAAAATGATAATAGATACCATAACCCCCGGCCCTGGGTGCAGATCCGGGCCTGGGTAGTTTCCGGATATTGCCCCAGTTATCGTCGCACAACAATAATGTAATATCATCAGGAACCCGCATGCCCTTATCATAATAGTCCTGCACTTCTTTATACAGCGCCCAGAGCTGCGGGGTTTCTGAAGCTGGTTTCTTCGTTACATCTGCAATGATCTGGCGTTGGTCTTTTACAATTCTTTCCAGCAGTGCAATATTGGATCCCATCGTCA
>DATCAO010000706.1:0-2442 GCA_036512575.1 Puia sp. | reverse complement strand
CTTACAATATTTTCCAGCAGTGGTTCTTTTATATGAGAAACGGTTATTTACCCTGGAATGCATTGGGAATAAATGAAAACTGGTATGAAAATGTTTTACAGACGCTGGCCTCAGATTATAACGCCGTTGAATCCCTCCGGAAAGAGATCCACGAAAACTCAAGGATGCTTCGCAGAATCATCCTTCAGCATAGTGAGAAATTTCTGGTGGCGCTGACGGAAATACTGACAGCCGAAAGCCAGGCTACATTGCCAGGGGCCATTTCTGAAATGCAGGCCATTGTAAAAATTGTGGGATCGTCCATTTTTCTCCCCGGGAATAACAGTCCCGGAATGACCGGCGAAAATAATTTGCCTAGTCAACTATGGCAGATGATTCTGACCCTGGCAGCACGTCCGGATCTTCATTGGAGCTCAGGTAAAATAGTATATACCATTCTTGAAGCCTGGATCCGGAACGAATCGATGCTGCATAAAATAAGAGATGCCCTTCCGGGAATGCTTTCATTTACGGAACCTTATTTACATGAGATAGAAATAAAATTAAAAGCATCACCGTCAGCAGTGTGCCCGGAACCGGAGATTACTGGAGAAATTTTGTTCGAACGAAAAACAGAAAAGTCTTCGGCTATTGAGGCCCCCCGCTCAGCAGAAGACGAGTCTGGTTTAAATAAAACTTTGGAGGAGGAAGGTATTTTCCTCTCCAACGCTGGGCTGGTATTGCTTCATCCATTTCTCAGTTCCTTTTTTAACCGGCTGGGTTTGTTGGAAGATGGCAGATTTATCGATCCCGCATCCCAACACAAGGCGCTCCATCTGTTGCATTATCTCGCTACCGGGAAAACAGAAGCTGCTGAATTTGAATTACAGATGGCAAAAACACTCTGTGCTTTTCCCTCATCGGGTGTAACTGAGATGTCGGTTGAACTGAATGCTGCAGAAATCGGAGAGGCAGGCGATTTGCTGATCGCTTGTATTCAGCAATGGGAAGTATTAAAAAATACTTCGGCGGCAGGCCTTCAGGAAAGTTTTCTGCAGCGGAACGGAAAACTATTTTCAAAAAATGGGAGGATTCAACTGGAAGTAGAGAAAAAGTCGATTGATGTTTTACTTGACTATTTGCCCTGGAACCTCAGTTTGATCCGGCTTCCCTGGATGCGTGAGGTGCTGAACGTAAACTGGCGATGAATTTGTAAAAATTTAAAAATGAAAGCTGCTGAATCAAGAACCATGGCGAAACCGGTTAAAAGAAATACCAGCTTCTTCAGCAAAGATGCGGCCGATGGTTTTTTTAAAACGGGGCAACAGAATAAAGGTGCTTTTTTTAAAACTACTGATGGTTCCCATCCCATCCAAACAAAGCTATCAATTGGTAAAGTGGACGACCCTCTCGAGCATGAAGCCGATGCCATGGCCGACAAAGTTGTGCGACGGTTTGGTGAACCAAACCGGATAAATACGAAACCTGAGAATAAAGTATCCGCGCCGTCATCCATCATTCAAACCAAGTGTGCATCTTGTGAAAGGGAGGATAAACTTCAAAAAAAGGACAAGGAAGAAAATGAGGATTTATTGAAAAATGCCGTGCAAAAAAAGCCAATTTTCGAAAGTAATACCGAAACACCTCTACTCCCGATAAATGAAGACCAGATTCATAAAAAATGTGCAGATTGTGGGATAGAAGAAAAATTGCAAAAAAAATCGGAGGGCTCTAATTCGCAAATTGCTTCCCCTGACATAGAGAGCACCTTGAATGCATCCAAAGGGTCTGGTTCCCCCTTGCAGGCAGATATACGGAATAATATGGAATCTGCTATCGGAGCAGATTTTAATCATGTACGTATACACAATAACAGTAATGCCATACAAATGAGCAGGGAATTAAATGCTCAGGCTTTTACCCACGGCCATGATATTTATTTTAATTCCAACAAGTATGATACGACACAGAAATCCGGGCAACATTTATTAGCGCACGAACTTACCCACGTCGTGCAACAAAATAACCAGATACGAAAATCGCCCCAGGTTCTGAAAACTGAAAATCACGCTGATTTTATACAACGAAGTTGTGGTCCTTCAGAAATTGCGACTAAAGCAGGTACACATGCGGGATGCACAGACAATTTTGACAACACATTTGTATCAGGTTCCACTTTCAGATTCGATATTAACTGTGACCAGTTTGCGGCAGGCCAAAAAAACGCAATTATAAGTTTTGTGAAGGGACTTCCTGCCACAACAAAAATTGAAATCCATGGATATGCAAGCAGTGACGGGCCGGTTGATTTCAATAAAAATCTGGGATGTGCCAGGGTATTAAAAGCACAGTCGGTAATAACAGATCCCTTGCCCGCAGGAGCAGGAATACCCGTTGCGCGGATTTCAAAAACGGTCAATCATGGACCAGTGCCGGGTTTAGCAGCCGATAGAAGAACGGTAG
>DATCAO010000705.1:0-4413 GCA_036512575.1 Puia sp. | reverse complement strand
GAAGTTGTTTCCAATGAATGGATCGCCAGATCCATTCAGCAGGGTCATGGTCCGCTGGGTGCATCCTACCCAGATGTGGCTTACGGAATGGAAGGAGATACCCCATCATTTCTGGGACTGATCTCCAATGGTCTGAATGATCCCGAACACCCCGATTATGGTGGCTGGGGCGGACGTTATACTTATTATCTTCCAGGCTTTGAAGATTCCAATACCGGAATGTTTAAGAGAGAGAACTGGCCAAAAGATGAACCGGAGGCCCGCGCGATCTGGACCAATGCACGGGATTCCATAGTTTCAGCCGTTGATAAAAAAACTTATTTCGGAAGTCCTGAAACCATCTGGCGCTGGAGACCCGAATACCAGAATGATTTTGCGGCACGCATTCAGTGGACGAATAAAAATTTTGATCAGTGTAACCACCCGCCGGTACCCAAACTGGGTCACCCTGACCGGTTGACGGTATATTCAGGTGAACTATTTCATTTGAGTGCTGCCGGAACTACAGATCCCGACGGTGATTCCATGAGTTACCTTTGGTTTCAATATCCTGAAGCCGGGACATATCCAGGTTTGGTTAGTTTCAGACCCTACGCATCGAATTTATATGATGTCCCAGTTACTGCGCCCATTGTAGACAGCATGCGCACCATTCATTTCATACTTAAAGTGACGGACAAAGGAAGTCCGGCTTTGACAAGATATAAGCGGGTGATTGTAACGGTCCTGCCCAAATCGCTTTAGGTTTCCAATCTAAATCAGTTCAAATGCAAAAAATAACAACCTGCCTCTTACTCGCCCATCGCCACATCAAAGAAATTAAAAAAAGGCAGTGCTGCTTTATACGATTTGATGATTTCAGGAATCAGCTGCTTCGACAGCACGAGCTCATCATCAAATAACCGTTGAATGAACAGCTGTTTAAATTTCAGCAATTCGATATTTGGATGGTCCGCCTCATATCCTTTGGGCGGCCTAGACAGCTTATCGCCGGAAATTTTGCCGAAATATTTTAAGAATTCCTTTGAATGAACGACTTTTTTTAATCCGGTTGCGTTATAATCAATTTCCTGTCTGATTTTTTTAAGTGTCTCAGGAGGCGGATCCCAGATACCACCGCCCACCATCGATCGACCAGGCTGGAATTGCAGGTATATGGGACATTTTCTGTCTTCCGGCCCCCTTTCGATAATGGCACTAAAAAATTTCTTATAGGGGGTTTTATCCTTGGAGAAACGGATGTCCCGATAAATGCGGTGCACATATTTCGCAGGCTCCTTTTCCGGTATACTCTCAACTTTCAATATACCTTCCACCACTTTGCCTACGACGGCGATCCATTCGGCCCTTGCTTTTTCATACCGGGAACGGTTTTTTTCAAACCAGGATTTGTTATTGTTCAATGCAATCTGCTGGAGAAACTGGAAACTTTCTTTAGAAATAACCGGCATGCCTGTTTTTTAAATGCTTAAATATACAACCGGCCTTTTATTCATGGGGTTTTGAATAAGCAGCAATTTCCTGCAACACACCACGCCGGATGAAACTTTTCAATTTTTTCGCAACAGCCGTTGCGAATCCTTCCAGTCGGGTAAGGTCTTCATTCCAAAGTTCCGTATTGGACAGAACATTTGTCACGATTGTGTCTACAGACCTTTCATCCCATAGTCCGTAAAAATAAGAGGCCTGGTCGTCGTGAATCAGATAATACTGATTGTCCAGGATGCCATAATATTTGACTTCTTCCTTTTTTACGGGCCGCATGAAAAGCAGGTAGGCTGCAAATCCCATCGCGATCAGTTCGGGCGGTTTATTAAACAGTGCATAATATTTGTTCAGCACCGGCAACACCCGCATGGCCAGTTTAGAACTGTATTGCATGGTGATGCTGAGCCAATGATGCTGAAGCCAGGGATTTCGAAAACGATCCAGTACTTTGAGTCCGAATTCCCGAACCTCGTTTTCGCTGATGGCATAGGGAATGGCCGGGCCGATCTCATCCATCATCAGGTTTTGGATATAGGTTTCAAACAATGGATCTTCCATCGCTGATTTTACCGTTTTGAATCCGGATAAACAGGCAACCCCGCAACTCAGGGTATGCGTAGCATTCAGCATTCTCAATTTCAGTTCCTTAAATTTCGTAATATCGGGCGTTATGATCACGCCTTCGTCTACGCGACAAAATGAAAGCAATTCACGAACGGACTGATCGCCCTCAATTGCCCACAGGCGATAGGGTTCACAAACGGACATGAGCTCATCAGTATATCCCCATTGTTCTTCCAGACGATCCTTACCTGATGGATCTGGTTTTCCAGGCACGATCCGGTCAACCAGTGAGCTGCAAAAACGGTTGTGCTGGTCCAGCCAAACTATAAATGGTTCTTCCAGTTTATTAAAGGCAGCCAGCTCCATCATAATGGATTTTAACTTTCTTCCATTTTCCGTAAGAAGTTCTGTCGGAATGATCAGCATGCCGGCGTCAGGGTCGCCCCCTGAAACAGAATATCGCTCAAACAGGAATGCCAGAAGTTTCGCAGGAAATGAAGACGGCGGATTTTGAAAAATGGATTCTTTTACCAACTGGATGCCAACCTCTGTTGTATTGGAAATCACGATCTGCAACTGGGCGTTAGCTGCGGAAACCAGCAGTTCGGACCACTGGCGATTTGCGGAAATCACGCGACTGATGGCGGAACAAATCAAACGTTGATCAACGGATTCCCCTTTTTCCATACCCCGCACCGACAAGGTATACAGGCCATCCTGTTCATTAAAGGCTTCGGTATCTCCGGAGCTGGTGGATTTGACAACCAGGATACGACCATTGAAAATCCCCTGACGATTGGCCTTGTCCACAAAATAATCCGGCAGGGCGCGAAGCAAAACGCCTGTCCCGAATTGCAAAATCTTTTCCGGAAGGTAAAAAATATTTTCGCCCGGAACTTCTGTCCCTGCTGCCTTAATCTCCGTCAGGTTATGTTTGGAAAGCTTCATGCTCGTTATTCTTTTTCAACAACAACCTTAATGATACGACCCTGCGATTTTAACCAATCGGGGAAACCTTTCGCTGCTTCCGAAAACGGAATCCGGTTGGTAATGTATGATAATGGATTTACTTTTTTCTCCCTGATGGCCTGCATCACCAGATCAAAATCTTCGCGGGTGGCATTCCGGCTGCTCATCAGGGTAGCTTCCTTTCTATGGAAATCGGGGTGCGACAGCACAATGTCCTCTTTTTGCAAACCCACCAATACATATCGTCCCCCCTGTGAAATATATTGAAATCCCTGGTTGATGGCCTGCCGGTTGCCGCTGGCATCAATCACCACCTCCGGCATGTCTCCATGGGTAATTTCCAAGACACGCTCCATCACGTCTTCCGTTCCCACCTGAATCCTGTGCGTCAGGCCCAAACCGGTTTTACAAAATTCGAGTCTGAATGCATTGGTGTCCATCGCAATAACCTGTGCACCCCTGATTCGGGCAAATTCCATAACACCCAATCCGATAGGACCTGCTCCTATCACCAATACAAATTCACCCGCCTGCACATTTGCCCGCCGGATGCCATGCGCACCGATGGACAGTGGTTCCACCATGGCCAGTTCGGTCAGATCCAATCCCCGGGCCTGCATCAGGAGCCGGGAAGGAATTGAATAATAATCAGCCATGCCACCGTCTACGTGTACACCGCAAACCCGGAGGCTGCTGCAACAGTTTGTTTTTCCTGCGCGGCAGGCCATACAGTTTCCGCAGTTCAGATAAGGAAGAAAAGTTACGGAATCTCCCTTTTGAAATCCGGGCGCATCGTCAAATTCCACCAGTTCACCGGATAACTCATGTCCCAGGATTCTCGGATAGTTAAAAAAAGGTTGCGTGCCTTTAAAGGCATGCAGATCAGTGCCGCAAATGCAAATCTTTTTAATCCTGACAATTGCGTGACCCGCTTTTCTTTTGGGTTCCGGCAGATCGATATATTCCATCCTGCCAGGTTCCGCACAAACCATTGCTTTCATTTATTCCAAGTTTTCCATCAACCGTCAACTGTTATCTGTCATCTGTTATCTGTTATCTATCACGCATTCGCCAGCGCCCGGTCAAGGTGAACGTAACCGCCGTCCACATGAATCAGTTGTCCGGTGGTATGACTTGATTTCTCCGACAACAAAAAAGCGACCATATTCCCGATTTCCTCCGCAGTTGTCATACGATGTTCCAGGGGAATCTTTGAAACGATCTCTTTCAGTTTCTCTTCCGGATGTTGGAGTGTTTTGATCCAGTTTTCATATTGTGGTGTCCAACATTCTGCAACGATGATCGAATTGACGCGCATGCCGTATTTCAGCAATTCAACCGCCCATTCTCTTGTTAATGCATTGCGCCCGCCATTGGCAGCGGCATACGCTG
>DATCAO010000704.1:0-4733 GCA_036512575.1 Puia sp. | reverse complement strand
GCTTTTGCTTTGAAGGTTTCCTGCCTTTAAAAAAAGGAAGGCAGACGATGTTAAAGAATTTGGCGACAGAAGAAAGAACCCTGGTTTTTTATGAATCGCCCCTGCGCCTGATCAAAACACTGGAAGAGTTCGCTTTGTATTTCGGGGGAACCAGGAAATGTTCTGTAAGCCGTGAGCTGAGTAAACTATTCGAGGAAAATATACGTGGCAGCCTGGACCAGGTGATTACACATTTCAGAGAGAAAGGGGTGAAGGGTGAGATTGTAATCGTAGTGGAAGGAAAGGGATAAGCCAATCGAAGGAAAGGGATAAGCTAATCGAAGGGAAGGGATAAACCAATTTTTGATCCAGCAGGTTGAATCCGGAATCTTCCCTATATTTTGCGGACAAGTCCACCACCTGTGGCGGAAAAATCCTGCCCGGGGATGATTGTATAATTCTAATGATGATGAACATGCGCCTGATTTATTGTAAGAAATCTTTCCGTATTATTTTTTTCCTGTTGATTTTGACGGGTATGGTCCGGATCGTAAATGCCCAGGCCGGTTATTGGCAGCAGCACGTGAAATATGTTATGGATATTGATATGAATGTCGTGACGAATCGGTTTATGGGGAAACAGCAGCTCGACTATACCAATCACGCTCCCGATACGCTTAAAAAAGTTTTTTATCATTTGTATTGGAATGCGTTTCAACCCAACAGTATGATGGACAACCGCAGCCGTGCGCTGGGGTTGGTCCTGCACAATGGAGAGCCGGATTGGGATGAGCGCGTCCGGGATCGAATCCAAAACCTGAAACCGGATGAGATCGGGTACCAGAAAATCATTTCACTCAAAATGAATGGGGTGCCTCAGCCTTTCCATACGGAAGAGACCATTTTGGAAGTCGATTTGACAAAACCTGTTCTGCCGAATACCACCGTTCACTTTGAGATGGAATTCGAAGCACAGGTTCCGCTGCAAATCCGGCGCAGTGGCCGGGACAATCCCGATACCAAAGTGCGGTATTCCATGAGCCAGTGGTATCCCAAAATCTGCGAATACGATGAGGAAGGATGGCATGCCACACCCTATATTGGACGCGAATTTTATGGAGTCTGGGGCGATTTTGACGTGAACATACATATCGACAAATCATATATACTCGGTGGAACCGGATACCTGCAGAATCCGCAGCAGATTGGGTACGGATACGAAACACCCGGTTTGAAAGTGATCAGGCCTGCCGGCGAAAAATTAAGCTGGCATTTCTTTGCTCCCAACGTGCATGATTTTGTATGGGCTGCTGATCCTGAATTTATTCATGTTACCAAAAAAATACGTAGCGACCTGACCCTGCACCTGCTCTATAAAAAAACCAATGAGGACGAAAAAAAGTGGCTGAATATTCTCGAAGTTGCACAAAAAGCACTCCCCTATATGGAGCAGACCTATGGTGCCTATCCGTACAAACAATATTCGTTTATACATGGGGGTGATGGCGGTATGGAATACCCGATGGCCACCCTGCTCAAAGATGCCGGTGGCTGGATGCATGAATGGATGCACAGCTGGTACCAGGGCATGCTGGCCACCAATGAACTCAAATACCCGTGGATGGATGAAGGATTTACCCAATATGCAGCAGCCCGCAACTGGGGTTACCTGAATAAGGACAGTTCTGCTGAACAGACTTTTAAACGGGAAATCAACAATTACTTTTACCTGGCCAAAAGCAACAACCAGGAGCCATTAACCACGTACGCCGATTATTTCAGCACCAACCAGACATACGGATTATCCAGCTATTATAAGGGAGCTGTATTTATGATTCAACTCGGATATATTGTAGGTGAACAGAACCTGGATAAAATACTGCTGGAATACTACCGCATGTGGAAATTCAAACATCCGAACGCTAACGACTTTTTCAGGGTCGCTGAAAAAGTGAGCAATATGCAATTGGAGTGGTATAATGATTTTTGGATCAAGAGCATTAAAAAAATCGATTATGGTATCGACAGTTTGTGGGAAGTGAATGGGAAAACGCGGATCCGGCTGCGGATGCTGGGCCAGGTTCCCATGCCCATCGACGTAACGATGCAGTTCAATGATGGCAGTAAAGAAATGGCTTATATACCCCTGTATTCCATGTTCGGTGCGAAACCGGACGAGAATAAGACCATTCCCCGTATTGTTTATGAACCCTGGAAATGGACGAATGCATTGTATGAATTTGAGGTGAACCATAAACTCACTTCCTTCAGGCTCGTTGAGATAGACGCCTCCCACCGGATGGCCGATGTGAATCGAAATAACAATAAGCTTGAACTGAAGTGGTAGTTTTTATTGTCAATCATGTTCTTCTGAAATACTTATTAATGGCTTCGACCCGGTTGCCTACCCGGAGTTTTTCGTAGATGTGGTTCACATGTTTGCGAACCGTTTCGGCGCTGATGAACAGGCTGCCTGCGATTTCCTTGTAAAGTAACCCTGAGGCGAGCAGTTGCAAAATTTCATTTTCACGGTTGGTCAATACAGGCAAAGATTTTCCTTTTTTTGCGTGCAGGGGATTCCAGCCCCATCCGCCGCTGTCGTTCACCTGGAAAACACTGACCACTTTTCTGGCGATCAGTCCGCTCATGGGCACGCCTCCTTCATACATTTCGCGGATGGCCCGCGTAAGTTCCGTTGCTGAAGTTCTTTTTAACATGTATCCGCTGGCACCGGCACAAAGGGCTTCAAATATTCTTTCGTCGTCGTCAAATGTTGTGCAGATCATGAATAAAATTTCCGGGTAATCCGGTTTCAGTTTCCGGATACAGTCAATTCCGGATTCACCCTCGCCTAATTGGATATCGATTAGCACGACGTCTGGTTTCATCAGTGGAATCAGGACCAGGGCTTCCTGACTGGTCCCGAAGCTGCCCTGGAGTTCTAATCCATCCGTATCAACTATAATGTTCTCCAGGTTTTCACGAATGGCGGCGTTGTCTTCTACTATGCTTACTTTGATCATTTGTACAGACGGTTTAAACTCGGCCGTCATGTATGAAATTAGCCTGTATCGTTTACCAGGAAAAGGTATAATCACCCTTTTATCAACAGAAAGTAAATATTAAAAAACGCGTGGAGGGAGAACAGGCCCTAAATGCAGATCAGGCTTTTATGATCCTTTCAAAGGGAACCTGCAGCAAATATTTTTCGATGAAGGATTCTTCGGGGAACAAATCATGAACATCGAAGATCTTAGGGCGGGTGCCACTTTCGGAGATCTCCGCTGCCAGATCACCTCCTTTCAAACAGATCAGGCCGCTGGCATTGGGAAGCCCATCCGGATTGGCATGCTGCATGTTTTGCGGTCTCAGCAGCGGTCTCGCCCAGCTCCAGAGATCTTTCAATGGAGCTACAGCACGGGATACAGCAATATCAAATTTCTTCCCGCGGATTTCTTCTGCACGGATATGCTCTGTGCAGATATTCGTGAGTGAGAGCGCATTCGCTACAGCGTCCACCACTTTCAGTTTTTTTGAAATACTATCCACGAGCTGGAACCGGCACTCCGGAAAAAATATTGCCAGAGGTATTCCGGGAAATCCGCCCCCCGTACCGATATCAATCACCTGTGATCCCGAAGGGAAATTAAAAACTGCGGCGATGCTCATGGAATGCAGTACGTGTTTTTCGTATAAGCTTCCGATGTCCTTACGGGAAATCACATTGATCTTCGCATTCCACTCGGTGTATATGTTTTCCAGCGCCTCTATCTGGCGGACCTGTTCCTGTGTGAAATCGGTAAAATATCGGGTGACTATCTCCACTCCGTGCGCGGTTTCTTCCATATTGCTGGTGCAAAGATGATATAATATCCGATCATCCAAATGTCCAGCAGCCACCAGAACGGAAAAAGGTCCGATTCCCCCAGTTTTTTCATAGAACGGAAATACACGATCCCCTGGAGGAGAAAACGAACTCCGAATACCATGAGTATTACAGACCAGCCAACAGCATGTGGATGCAGGAGACTCATCACAAAAGCAGGATAAAATAAAATATGACTCATGGCATAAGCAGTAAGCAGGAATTTGTGCCTGGGTTTATAATACTTGCCGGTTGTATAATGACGCGTTTTCTGCCTTACCCATTCCCTGAATGTTTTTTTGGGCTCGGAAAACGTAAATGATTCCGGGTCGATCACCACCCGGGTGTTGGTTGCCCTGGCTACCTTGTTAATAAACAGATCGTCGTCGCCGCCGGGTACATGATTGATGGAAGAAAAGCCTTTGTTCTTCAGAAATAATTCTTTTTTATACGACAGATTTCTGCCCACACCCATATAGGGTTGCCCGGCCAGGGCATAAGACAGATATTGCAGAGCTGAATGAAAGGTCTCGAAGCGAATCAGTTTATTCAACAGTCCCGGTTTTTTTTTGTAGGGGCTGTATCCCAGAACAATCTGGGTGCCGTCCAGGTAACCGTCCTGCATTTTTTCAACCCAGAATTCACTTGCGGGGAGGCAATCGCTGTCGGTAAGGACCAGTACTTCATGCCGGGCCTCACGAATGCCCATGCTCAGCGGATATTTTTTACCCGGAATACCCTTGGCTTCATATTCGAGGTTCACGATGTGCAGTCCTTTAAATGTTTTTTTAAATTCTTCCAACAGGTAGCGTGTATCATCCTGACTGTTGTGGTTGACCACGATCACTTCGTGGGTGCTCGGATAAGATTGCGAAAGCGCTCCGGGCAG
>DATCAO010000703.1:0-2527 GCA_036512575.1 Puia sp. | reverse complement strand
TACGGAAGAAAAAGAACTGATCGAGAAAAATCGCAACTATGTCCCGCACGATTCGGTTTTTCCATGGAAAACCATGCTGAGGACTCCCATGATCTGGGCTTTGTTTTTTTCTTATTTCTGTATTCAGTGGGCCAATTATTTTTTCGTAGCCTGGATGCCCAATTATTTACAGGAAGGAAAACATTTTTCCGAAAAACAAATGGGCACTACCATGATATTTGTTTATTGTGCCGGAATCCTGGCCGCTTTTTTATTTGGGATCATCAGCGACTGGCTGATCAGGTTAAAAGGAAATTCCTTTACGCGGAAAACGATCGCGATGATTTCATTCGGGATTATGTCGCTGGCCATTTTTATATCTGCCCGGGCCACGGATCAAATCCTGGTCACGGTTAGTTTTCTAACCGCAAGTTTTTTACTGGTGATCATCGTGTTAACCTGTTTCGCCACCTGCCTGGATATCGGCGGCGACCGGGTATCGACACTTACCGGGGTCATGAACTTCTGCGGACAGGCGGGAGCGTTTTTGATGTCGATGTTCTTCGGAAGAATTGTTGATTATACTCATAGCTATGAGGCGCCCCAGTTTTTGTTGGTGATTTTACTGGTTGTTGCCGGAGTGTGCTGGATCAGGATCGATTCATCCAAAAAACTCATATTGGATCGGGAAACAGTTCCCGCTCAGCTGACCGTTACAGTATAAACTGCATGTGCTGGAATGTAATACAGACGATGAACCAGTGTTAAATGGCATAGTTCAAGAATGAAGCATTACGAAGGAAAGACGAAGGAATACGGGGTAAATGGGGTATTTTAGTATCTAAACGCCGTAGCTCATGGCTAAAGTTACTGACAACCTGATTTTGAAGGGAATGTCAGGCCCAATAGGAGGAAAGCTCTTCAGGACATTCAAAAATAAAACTTTTTATGGAAAAATTCCGGATATGTCCGGAGTTATTGCGTCGAAAAAACAGACCCAGAAGAGAGCGATTTTTGCTGCGGCCGTGAAATTTGCGCAAGCTGTTATGAATGATCCTGCCGAAAGCGCAAGATTTGAGAACAGGGGCGGGTCGGTGTATCACGCTGCCATAAAGGAATACATGGCCATGTTCAGCCCGGCCGGCCTTAGGAAGCTTTCACTCAGTCCGCAACTGGAAGCTGGTTTACAAGGCCTTTCCCTTAACGATCCACAACTCCGGGCTATTGCGTTTATCATCAGGTACCAGGTACTCACCAATGGTTTCTATCAGAAAATAAACGGCCTGTCCAAGCCTACGGCTACGCGTCATCTGCGGGAACTGACCAGCCTTCGCATCATCCAATCCAATAAAGGGAGGGGAGCGGGGGCTTATTATATAATGGGCTCATTATTGAAAAAAATAGGCTCACCGAAATAGGTCATTTATGCTTAAAAATGCTTTGTAATGAAAAAATTCATGTTGCTCTGTATGGTGAGTTTTGCAGTGCTGAACACGGAAGCCCAGCCAAAATTTCAACTCTTTTCCCCAGACAAAACGATCCGCATCGAAATACAGGCGATCATGCGTTTAAAATATTCAGTTTTTGTCGACGATAAAAAAATTTTGGACGAGTCTGTTATTGGCATACAGCTGGTGGACGGCCGCAGTTTGTCACAGGATCTTGAACTGGTAGGCAGCAAGGAAAATCAGAAGCGGGAAATGATCATTGCGCAAGTGCCTTATAACCGAAAAAATATTCCTGATATATACAATGAACTGACACTGCGGTTCAAAAATCATTTTACTATCATTTTCCGGGCCTATGATGATGGTGTGGCATACAGGATCTCCACATCATTCCCTGATTCTATTGCGGTAGCTCAGGAAACTGCCGGTTTTTTATTTAGGAAGGGCGGACATGCATATGCACCGTTGATTAGCAAAAGAGAGGGCCTGGATATATTTCATACTTCATTTGAAGAAACTTATCTATATAAAAATCTCGATAGTTTATCCATTAAAGATTTTATGTTTTCGCCTGTGCTGGTGAAAACTTCGGATGATATATTTGTTGCTCTCACTGAATCCGATCTGGATGACTATCCCGGTATGTTTCTGCAGGGTCAGGGAACTGACGCACTCAGGGGTGCATTTGCCGCCTATCCGCTGGAAGAAAAAATAGCGGATGGTGAGTATCCGGAAAAGGTGGTGAGCAAACGTGCAAATTATATCGCAAAAACAAAAGGCACCAGAAGTTTTCCCTGGCGGGTGATGCTGATCGCACGACAGGATAAAGACCTGCCGGCGAACGACCTCGTGTATCGTCTCGCTTCTCCCAGTACCATCAAGGAGACGGATTGGATCCATCCGGGAAAATGCACCGACGAATGGATCATCGACATCAATTTATTTAATGTGCCGTTCCGCACGGGCATCAATACAGGTTCCTATAAATATTATATCGATTTCGCAAAACGCTTTGGATTCAACCGCATCATGATGGACGCCGGATGGAGCGATACTAAAGATCTTTTTAAAATCAGTCCGGCGCTGAATATGGATACCCT
>DATCAO010000702.1:0-2944 GCA_036512575.1 Puia sp. | reverse complement strand
GGTCCGTACCGCTCCCGGAAAATTTCGTTTTTACCGCTTCGTAATATTTGCCCATGGACACAAAATTGATGACCGTAATGGATGAGGCTTTTATTCTTCCCGCAATCTCTTCCAATACCTGGTCATTATATTTCAATCCATCCACCAGTTTGTAGTGCAAAGCATCTCCGGCGGTTTGAATCAGTTGCTCATCCACGCAACGTCTGAGCAGGGCACTGTCCTGAACGCGGCTCACTGATGTCTGATCCAGGATATGATTGAAAATTTCGCCCAGGATCTCGGTCAGCTGCAGCCTGTTGGCGTCCGACATTTTTTCTGCACGCAGGGGTTCGGTTGCGCTTTTAAATTTACCCGCATAAAATATTTCGGGCTGGATCTCGAGTTTGTCCAAACCGCCTTTCACAAATCCCATAATGCTGGTGAGGCCTTTCCATTCCACTCCGCCTTTCGGATTACAATAAATCTGATCGGCAACATTCGCAGCATAGTAAGCCCTGAGGGAAATCACGTCGCCGTATGCATAAATAAACTTGCCGGATCTTTTGAATTCCCTGAGTGCATTACGGATCTCTTCCGTAGTGCCCAGGCCGTTACCATTGGAATTGGCCTTGATGTAGATCCCCTTTACGGCACTGTCCGTTTTTGCATACCTGATCATCCGGACCACATCGTAAACACCGGGAGTATTGTAAACGGATTCACTGAATCCTGCCAGTGGATCCGAAGTTGCCTTTTCAGAAAAGTTTTCGCTGAGATCGAGCAGCAGCACCGCATTGGATCCGATGTCCTCCCCCGCGTTATTGCCGAAACCGCTCACAATAATGCCTACATAACCCACGAGAAAAAAAAAGGAAATAACCACAAAAGCAACCAGGGCAAGAAAACTTGCCAAAAATATTTTTAAAAAGCTGCGCATGCGCTTTCTTTTTTGATGAGTTATAAATTAAAGATATTTGAACAGGATTAAAAGGTCCTCCATGAACAAAACATATCTGCTGACAGGTGGTAATGAAGGTGATCTGATCCTTCATATGCAGCAGGCACGCGCAAATATAGAACTTATTTGCGGTAGGCTTTTGCAGATTTCATCCCTGTATCAAACAGCCCCATGGGGGAAGACAGACCAGGCAGATTTTCTCAACCAGGTACTGCTGATAGAAACAGCACTGAGTCCGCAGGACCTGCTAATAACCATTCTGTCCATCGAAGAAAACCTCGGAAGAAAGCGTTCGGTAAAAAACGCCCCAAGAACCATCGACATCGACATTCTGTTTTATGACCGGCTGATACTGGAGGTTCCCGGTCTTTGTATTCCCCATCCACGGATTAGCGAACGACGTTTTGTGCTGGAACCGCTGGATGAAATAGCTCCCGGTTTCCAACACCCCGTATTCGGGAAAACCATACATCAGCTTCTGATGGAATGTACTGATGAATTAGCGGTAAAAAAAATCGGATGAGCTGTATTTAACAGCAGGGGATTCCGGATATTTACAGTTCATGAATTATCACTTTATTGCCGTGGAAGGAAATATCGGGGCAGGGAAAACCACGCTCGCCCATTTACTGGCACGGCATTTCAATTCCCGACTGATCCTGGAAGCCTTTGCTGAAAATCCTTTTCTTCCCAAATTCTATGAAAACCCAAAACAGTACGCCTTTCCGCTGGAATTGTTTTTCATGGCTGAACGATACAAGCAATTGAAAGAACTGGTGCATACCAAAGACCTTTTCCAGCGCGTCACCATTTCGGATTATATTTTTACCAAATGTTTGCTTTTCGCCAAGGTGAACCTGCCGGATGAGGAATTTCATCTCTACCAGAAACTTTTCGATATCATTTATCAGCAACTGGTACAGCCCGACCTGTTGATCTACCTGCACGCGCCGGTTCAGCAGCTTCAGAAAAATATCCGGAAAAGAAACCGTTCTTACGAACAATCCATACCCGACGATTACCTGTTCAATTTGCAGGAAACGTATACGAGCTACATTCGCCAGCACGGCATTAAAACACTTTTTATCGATGCCGCCAACGCGGACTTTCTCGGCAATGAAAAACATTTCCGGGTTGTCCTGGATGCACTCGAAAAAGATTATGAACCGGGTCAGCATTATTTTACTTTGCCCTGACCGGTATTAATATGGAAGACATGACTGCAGACCCTCTTCGTTCATCACCCACAGATGCTTTGCGGATTCCCGAATTCAGAAGCCTGGTTGCCGGCCGGTTTATTTTTATCATGGGCCTGCGTATGATGAGTACCCTGGTGGGCTGGTGGATCTATAACCTCACCAATGCGCCTATTGCGATAGGCATCGTCGGACTTTCTGAATTTGTTCCCGCAGTCTCCCTGGCCCTATACGCAGGTCATGTGATCGATCTCAGTGAGAAAAGAAAACTGATGCTGACTGGCGTGAGTCTCTATGCACTCGCTGCCCTGCTCCTGCTGCTTCTTTCCTCGCCGGCAGGAACCAGTCATCTGAAACCCCATATTATAGCCATTTTGATATACCTGATTATTTTCGGAACGGGAATTATCCGCTCTTTTACCGGACCGATCTTTAATGTCATGCTCGCGCAGATCGTTCCGAAAAATAAACTCCAGAATGCGATTACCTGGAATACCGGAGGTTTTCTTTCGGCCTCCATTATCGGCCATGCCCTTGGCGGATTCCTGATTGCAGGACTGGGAAACACGGGCACACTCATCGTCGTCGTGGTCCTGATTATTATCGCTCTTCTGGTGCTGACCAGGTTACAGCAGATCAAACCCCTGAACGAACGCGGCGAGAAAAGAACCTGGGATAGTGTAAAAGAAGGCCTGCAGTTCGTATACCGGACCAAGGAATTACTGGCTGCCATTTCACTGGATTTGTTTGCCGTCCTCTTTGGGGGCGCGGTTGCCCTGATTCCGGTTTATGCACGCGACATCCTCAAAGT
>DATCAO010000701.1:0-3217 GCA_036512575.1 Puia sp. | reverse complement strand
TGCTGGATGTGCTTACTCAGGAAGGCGTGGGATGTATTTGTTTCAGCCCGCTGGCGCAGGGGATGCTCTCTGACAAATACCTGAAAGGCATTCCGGCAGATTCGAGGGCGATGAGCCACCGCGGCAATGGCGCGATTGATGAAACGGCAGTGACGCCGGAACGAATAACGAAGGCAGTCAAACTGAATGAGATTGCAAAGCGTCGCGGACAGAATCTCGCGCAGCTCGCCCTCTCCTGGGTACTTCGCCATGAAATCGTAACCTCCGTACTCATCGGCGTGAGTAAAACATCGCAACTGCTGGATTCAATTAAATGTCTTTCCAATTTGAGTTTCACTAAGGAAGAACTTAACGAAATAGAGGCCATACTAAGGACATAATGTGGCGAACGTGGAATTGTGCGAATGTAATAAAGTGGAAATGGAATGTTTGATGACAATGAGAGGAAAAGAAAATTTTCATTTTCACATTATCATTAAACATTCCATTTTCCCATTCCCTCATATCCACAATTCCACATTCGCCACATTATTAAAACGCTTCCCCCAGATTCACGAAGAATCCATGCGATCCCTGCCGTCCCCATCCATAATCGATGGCGATATTGGTGCGGGAATATTTATTGAGTTTGATGCGCAGGCCGAGGCCACCGGCCGGAGCGATGGCTGGAAATTCCCAGGTGTCGATATTAGAAAAACTTTCAAAATTGGCAAAGACTACCATGCCGAACAATCCGTTCCGCGTAAGCTGAATCCGGTATTCCGTTTCCGCATCGAGCATATTGTTGCTCCTGAACCTTCCCTGGATATATCCTCTTCCGGTATTAAATGTTTTATCCCAGCCCGTACTGGGCAGCATCAGGTAGGGAGGTTTTCCCATTAGTGTAAACCAGTTATAACTCCAGAAAGCCAGGATATTATTCGAGCTGGAAGGAAACCGGAAATATCCCCTCCATTCCAGCAGCAGCGAGGTCCAGTCGGTGTTGGATCCCATGAATTCAAACCGGGGAATCAGGAGGATATTGGTATAGGTTCCTTTATAAGCATTGATGGGATTATCGCGCGTGTCATATAAAAAATTGAAAGAAACGCCGGAGGCTACGGAGTACGAACCAGACCCATATTTTTCAAAGTCTGTTTCATTGCCGGGCTTGGGGTTCTCTTCTTCAACATCCCAGAAATAATCCAGCGCATATCCTGCACCCAGATACATATGCGGATGGACCTGCAATAAAACCGACTGGTGGAATTTCAGATACTGGTAATTCAGCTGGTCCTGGTCCGACGGACTGGTATACATGCCCAGTCCATAGGTATAGGACGGATATTTCAGGTACCGCCAGTCTGAAACGAGGATGGTTTTATTATTGTTAAAATACAAAACAGCCTGTACAGGCGCAATCACTTGGTTGTATTGCGAATAAGAAATGCTGGCGGCGACCGAGGAGGGCAGACTGGTAGAATCCTTAGCGGTCCTGTGTTTTTTGTAAATCACCGCGTTTGCGCTGACCACAGCCGCGAACCCGGTTTGTAAAGTATAACCGATCGCCGGAAACACACCGATCTGTATATGGTGTTTTTTTCTTTCGCCTGCATCCGACAGGATATCTTTCTTAAAGATGCGGTTGATAACATCGGTGAGATCCGTGAGACTGTCTGTCGGAACATATCTCCAGCCCGTTTGAGCAGTAATGGTAAAAGGAATCAGGAGGACAAGGAAAATAATACTCAGTCTAAACCACATCAGGCTTCAAAAAAAGGCTTTGAAAATATTTTCAGACTGCCAAGTTAAAGTATTCATTTTAGAGAAGCCCCATTCTTTCAAAACCCCTCCCGGACTGCCGTTTGTTCCCGTCTCCCGGATACCGGCCCATAAGAAATGACTACCGCTTGTTCCCATTTCCCGGATACCGGGCCCACAAGAAATCCAGGGCATTTTTATCTGGCAGGGATCTGACCAGCGTAGAATCTCCGAAAATAATGCAGGCCGGATTTTCATTTGAAAAAGATCTCCAGTCCGGCAGGCCGCTCTGATTCGGATCTCCTGTTTTTACAAATTGAACCCAATAAGAAGACAGTTCATTTTCCAGGTGGAAGTCCACGGGTTCCCAGGAACGCTGAATGCTGTCGAGGTTATGCAGGGCATAACCGATCTCCGCTGTGTGATAAGCGCCAAAACGTTTTTTATCGCCGGTGGCAGGTGGCTTGCGGGTGAACTGGTACAGAAAAGTTTTAGCGCGGCTGTTTTTATTTTGTTCCACAGCCCATGCATAGGAAGAGACCCCGATGGTCTTTTCCATACTCAGCCGGATCTGGGAGGCTGTTGATTCAGAATCTGTAACCGATGGAAAGTATTTTGTAAAGAGAGCGGAGTCTGCGCCAAATTGCGCGGCCTGTTTTGCAAAATTCTCTTTGTTTTCCAAACCGAGGATGATTCCTTCGTCTCCGTTCCATCCGGTCAGGAAGGGAACATGCATCTGTTTATCCAACTTATAGGTTTCTTCAACAGAGCGGGGCTCTACGTAACCATCGATGGTGGGGGAATAAAATCCGAATCCTTTTTTTTGTAAATCTTCTGCGGATATACGACGCAGCTCGTCCAGGTTAGCGGCTTGAAAACTTTTAGCGACGCGTTCACCATCCTGTTCCGCATCTTTCAATGTGCGCATGCGCAGCAGGGGATTTTCGAGTACCAGCGAACCGCTTTCGCCGATAGCGCCCTGGATTAGTCCTGCTGTAAGTGGCGAAGCGAGGAGACAGTTCACACTCGCTGATCCGGCTGACTGTCCCGCAATGGTGATGCGGTCCGGGTCGCCGCCGAATGCACGAATATTTTTTTTCACCCAGACCAGCGCCGCGATCTGATCCATGAGCGCATAATTGCCGGAAGTTTGATGCGATGATTCTGCTGTAAGTGCAGGATGCGAAAAGAATCCGAATATGCCGAGGCGATAGTTAAAAGAAACAAAAATGATTCCTTTTCGCGCCAGCGCTTCTCCTGAATATCCCGGTGCTGCAGCGCCCCCGGTTACAAAACCGCCACCGTAAATCCACACCATCACCGGCCTCTTTTCTTCGGCCGACCGGGCAGACGTCCACACATTCAGATACAGGCAGTCTTCACTGATGGGGGCGGGGGGGACGACAAATTCTGGTCCGAGAAACAGGAATGAAACAGGTTTGGGCTGCATCGGACTGGCTCCGAAACGGATGCATTC
>DATCAO010000700.1:0-3257 GCA_036512575.1 Puia sp. | reverse complement strand
CACCCATTAATCCATTATAATTCGGATCCATGGCTATGAAAGGTCGCACAGAATGGAACAACCTGTTTTTTAAATCATCGTTGGTGAATCCCATTTTCCCGAATTGCGAAACAATCAGGGCAGCCACACCGGACACATGAGGTGTAGCCATGGAAGTGCCTTCCATATAACCGTAACCATTGTTGGCGATGGTGCTGGCGACCATTTGATGACTTGTTCCGTCAACGTCATCACCACCACCCGGAGCAGAAATATCCACCCAGTCACCAAAATTGGAATAGGCGGCTTTGTTATCAAAAACGGTTGTTGCCCCAACACTTACACAGGTTGGATAATAACCGGGATAATAGAGATCGTTGTTGTTATCATTTCCGGCCGCGAATATGACTACTCCCCCTTTCATCGGACCTGTCTGGTTGCCATTTGCATCCAGGCCTGCTTCCTGAGTAAAATAATCAACTGCATCCAGTACAGCCTGGTCATATACACCCGCAACTGTATACCCCCATGAATTCTGAGAGATAACCGCTCCGTTGTTGGCGCCATATACTATGGCAGCAGCTGTACCAGCGCCATCTGCTCCGCTGGTACCAAATATTTCACTGGACATAATGCGCGCTCCATCACCATTGCCAGTTCCTCCGGCAACGCCACAAACACCGATACCATTATTATTAACCGCTGCAATGGTTCCTGAAGTATGTGTTCCGTGATCACCAGGTATAATCGTACTTGAATTATCTCCGAAATTGTATCCATGGATATCGTCAACGTATCCGTTACCATCATCATCAACGCCTGGTATTCCATTGAGTTCAGCGAGGTTGACCCACATATTGGCAGAAAGATCTTCATGTTTGTAATCGACGCCTTCATCCACTACGTCAACAATAACATTCGGCATACCAGCATTTATTTTCCATGCAGGTTCCAGATCAATATCTGCTCCTGTGTAACCACCTTCCTGACCGGTATTGTGGTAATGCCACTGCAACCAGTAATATGGATCATTTACCGGTGGAGCGCCGGATCCGGCATCCAGTGGTTTTGATATGGTTCCTGTAATTTTTTTAATAGGTGAGGTAATGGATTTGATCACATAAGCTGGCTGTGCCGTTTCAACTTCAGTAACTGCCTTGAAAGCATTTACTGCAGAATTGATGTCTGTTGCATTATCAACCTGGACAGTATACCATCTGTCCAGGCCATGTTTATGTTGTTTGGCTTCCATTATGCCTGCATTCGGAAAAACACGAACCATCTTAATTGCTTTGAACTGTCTCGCAACCGCATCGAGACGTCCGATTCCGGTTTGGAAAGTTTCCGCCCTGGTATTTAATGAAAGTTGTTTAATTCTTTTTTGAAGTGTTGTAAAAGTGGCACCTGCCTTCACCTTAATCAGGATTTTCCCGGCAGTCACGTCTTTCGTTCCAATCTGCACCGGCTTCGCCTGAAATGGAGCACGTTGCAGTGGCGTCTGTATTTGACTGGATTGCAATAGTGGATGCTGCGTCAGAGAAGCAGGCGTCTGCCCCCGATGTGCATTCTGGCCCTGAATTTTTGGTGTTTGGGCCTGCGCCAAATAACCGCACATGATGAGTATAACACCAAGCGATGTGCGTAAGAAATTCCTGTTCATGTTGTTCATTGTCCTGAGTTGAGCGTTAAGAATGAAAGTGGGAAATTATATATGGGATGTTCGTATTTGAAGGAGCAGGAACCTGACTATGAATCATACATCATCAGCGACAGAAGGGACTTGGCGAAAAAATACAGGCCGAACTGAAAACCTTGTGTATAATTTTTATTCATATGCAATTTTTAATAAAGCTGCCAAATGTATTAATGTTAACCGCTCATTAACTCAGGACCGAAATTCGAGCAGCAGCCCGGTTTTATTCAAAGGATGGCGTAAATGCCAGATGAATTTCTAACAGACAAGAGTATTTGGGAAAAAATATCTAAATATGATTATTCATCCGGTCCGGGAGTATCGCCGGATTTTCCCGAATTGGGAGAATATATTTATCTGATCATGCAACTACAGGTAAACAGATTGTATAAAAAACTTCTGGGTATCGTAACCGGGCTGTACGAGAGTATTACAAATCTGGGAAAGGAGGAAGGTACAAAGTGTGAATAAATTCAATTTGTTCTGATTCAATCAGACAAAAAATAAATTTATGGACGAAGATCCTATAATAATTGACGAAATGGCCAATTTAGCGGATGAACATATTTTGTCTTTGAGTTTTATTTTCATTAACATCTAATAGTCTATCGCAGATGCAGACTAACGGTATTGATTAAACGCAATTTTTGAAGCAGAACCGTTAATAAATTGATTTAGATCAAGAGAATTTGAAATGGAGCGACCCAATTTGTTAAAGGAATTCCATCCGGACTAACCACTCACCCCGTTACCTGGCAGGTGTAATGAGGATATTTCGAAAATCGATCGCACCATGGTCTCCCTGGATCATAATCGGGCCGGGTTCGCCTTCACGGCTATCCAATGCCCCGCCTGTGATTCCGGGAATGATCTGGTTGCAGATCACGGTTTTCCCATTCACTGCCAGTGTTACCAGTCTCCCGATCAAGGTCACATCATAGGATTGCCATTCGCCTGCATCTTTAGCCATCATTTCGGTAGGGGGTAAAAAACCATAGATGGCACCCAGGTAGTCACGGGTCGCTTCTTTTCCCTTGCTGTCTACAATTTGTATTTCGTATCGACCCCGCAGGTAGACTCCACTGTTGCTGCCGGCGGGATACCTGAATTCTATATGCAATTTAAAATCATTGAACAGCTGATCGGTCATGATATTGGAACCGGAAGCCGGGCTCTTCATCATTCCATCTTCCGCAATCCATTGATTTTTGCCTGATGTATGCCAGCCTTTCAGGTCCTTACCATCAAAAAGTTTGATTTGCTCTCCCCATACCGGTTCTGTTTTTCTCCACAGGGATGGTGCGCGCACACCTACCAGCGTGTATTCTTTACCGTTAGATTCAATAACCGTGCCCGTCAGGCTGTCGCCCTGAAATGTAGCATGAAATTGCAGATCGTTGGTAGCCGTATCCCATTGGGGAGGGATGGAAAAATTTACAATACCGTCGGTAAAATTTATTCTGGAAATGGGGCGTGCACTTCCGCCGGGGGCTACATACCGGCCGACCAGGGTGCGTGTACCCGAATGTTGAACTTCCAGCCAGGCGGGATAAGATTTGCCTGAATTGTACAGCGTCAAATCATA
>DATCAO010000699.1:0-2117 GCA_036512575.1 Puia sp. | reverse complement strand
CGATCAAATGATGCGCACCGTGGATGAATACGGGTTGGACATGGTACAGCTTCACGGAGATGAAACACCCCGTGCCTGCGAACAGATCGCCAACTACGTGACTGTGATTAAAGTTTTCAGGCTGGGTGAGAATGATCCCATTTCCTGGATCATCAAATCCTACGAGGAATCCTGCGATATGTTCCTGTTTGATACGCTGGGAGTGGGTTATGGAGGTACTGGAAAAAAATTCAACTGGGATCTGCTGAGGCCCGCCGGGATTCAGAAATTATTTTACCTGAGTGGTGGGATTGAACCTGAGGACACGGAGAAGTTACAGGCATTTTTTCAGGAAGAAGTTGCGAAAAAACTTTTTTCGATAGATATAAACAGCAGGTTCGAAGTTCAGTCTGGTGTGAAGGACCTGGAAAAAATAAAAATATTCTTTGATAACCTGAATAATAAACCCAAATGATATGGCAGAAGAAATAACTTATCAGCAACCATCGCAGCAGGGCTATTATGGAAAATTTGGCGGTGCATTTATTCCGGAAATGTTATATGGAAATGTAGAGGAACTTCGGACGCGTTACCTGGGAATCATCGAGGATCCTGTTTTCCGCCGGGAATTTGATCTGTTGTTGAAAGATTATGCCGGGCGGCCCACCCCCCTTTATTTTGCAGCAAGGCTCAGTAAAAAATACAATACCCGGATCTATCTTAAAAGAGAGGATCTGTGTCACACAGGCGCTCATAAAATAAATAATACCATCGGCCAGATCCTGCTGGCTGAGATGCTGGGTAAAAAGAGGATCATCGCGGAAACAGGTGCAGGTCAGCATGGTGTTGCCACGGCGACCGTATGTGCGCTCAAGGGGCTTGAATGCATTGTGTATATGGGCGAAAAAGATATACAGCGCCAGGCTCCCAATGTAGCCCGAATGAAAATGCTCGGGGCGACGGTGGTTGCAGCGACCAGTGGCAGCAAAACGCTGAAAGATGCGACGAACGAAGCGATCCGCGACTGGATAAACCACCCAAATGATACACATTATATTATAGGAAGTGTGGTTGGACCGCACCCTTATCCGGATCTGGTGGCCCGTTTCCAGTCGGTGATCAGCGCCGAAATAAAATGGCAGCTACAGGAGAAGACGGGAAATTCATTTCCGCAGGCTGTGATTGCCTGTGTTGGTGGAGGCAGTAATGCTGCTGGAGCTTTTTTTCATTTCCTGGATGAAGAAAAAGTCAGGCTGATTGCTGTAGAAGCTGCCGGTGAGGGTGTCGAAAGCGGAAAGTCCGCTGCCACTACCAGCCTTGGAAAGGACGGAATCCTGCACGGCAGCCGCAGTTTGGTGATGCAAACTACTGATGGACAGGTCGTGGAACCCCACAGTATCTCGGCTGGCCTGGATTATCCGGGAATCGGTCCGCTTCATGCCCACCTTTTTGTTTCGGGAAGAGCTTCCTTTTTCAACGCAACTGATAATGAGGCCCTGCAGGCGGCTTTTCAACTCGCGAGGCTGGAAGGAATCATTCCGGCTTTGGAATCGGCACATGCACTGGCCGTGCTTGAAAAAATCAGATTTAGTCAGGGAGATCATATCGTTATCTGCCTGAGCGGAAGAGGAGATAAGGATTTGGAGACCTATATGAACGCTATGAATGCCTTATAAACTTTTAACCAATTATGATGACCCGCATTGGAGAATTGTTTGAGAGAAAAAAAGGGAATATACTGAACGTTTATTTCACAGCCGGTTTTCCGGAGCTGGGCAGCGCGTTGGGCATAATGAAATCCTTACAGGAAGCAGGTGCAGATATGATCGAGTTGGGTATGCCATTCAGTGATCCCCTGGCAGACGGGCCGGTAATCCAGGCCAGCAGCACAAGGGCCCTGGCAAACGGCATGACCATTCGAAGGCTCTTTGATCAGTTGAAGGATTTCAGAAAAACAATTCAATTGCCGGTGCTCCTCATGGGATATATGAATCCCATCCTGCAATACGGCTTTGAAAATTTCTGCAAACACGCTTCGGAAGCGGGAATCGATGGATTGATTTTACCTGACTTGCCCATATTTGAATTTGAAAAGGAATTTGGGGCCGTCATCAGGAAGTACAAACTGGATTTTATTT
>DATCAO010000698.1:0-2711 GCA_036512575.1 Puia sp. | reverse complement strand
ACCGACTCACTTCGTATGATCAGGAAATACACCTGGCTGGGAGCCCAGGTAGTTGGGAGCACGGTAAATACACAGGTAAATTTTATGACCATCCATCGTGGATTACTGGAGGATGTACGTCCGAATATGGGGGTGGTCAGTCCCCAGGGCATTGTGGGCAGCGTGGTGAACGTGAGTGATCACTATGCCAGTGTGATGACGCTGTTGCACCGGCAGTACAAAGTGGTAGTCAAACTGAAAAATGGCGGCGAACGCGGAACGGTGGAATGGGATGGCGTGAGTCCGATGTTCGTGACCCTGAAAGATATTCCAAAAAGTGCCAGACTGAAAGAAGGGGATTCTGTAGTGACGAGTCCTACATCTTCCTTATTTCCGGGAAACCTGATGGTGGGTACGATTGCAGAAATCATAGATGAAAAGAGCAGTAATTTTTATACACTCAAAGTGAAACCGGCGACGAATTTTTTTACTATAGAATACGTATATGTGATTGCCAATTCCCAATTCATTGAACAAAAGCGTTTGGAAGATTCCACGCGAAAAAAATTCCAATGAGCGAACTGCTGAAAAATATTTTCCGTTTTATCCTGTTCATCTTTGTGCAGGTATTTATTTTATATAAAATGCCGCCCCTGCATCGTTTCATCACACCTTACCTGTACTATCTGTATATTCTCTGGCTCCCCTTCAGTATGTCGCGCTCCGCCCTGATGGGACTGGCATTTATCTTTGGTCTGACATTGGACTATTTCATGCTTACTCCAGGGCTGCATGCCGCGGCCTGTGTGCTGATCGCTTATCTGAGACCCTTTGTGGTGAACATGCTGATTTCCCAGGAAGGCGCAGATAAAAACTATTTATCTCCCTCCATTACCAGTATGGGTTGGGCCCCCTATTTCACATTTGTATTTGTGCTCACTTTGTTTCACAATGGATATATTGTTTTGCTTGAATGGATGAGTTTCGGAACTTTTTTCTATTTTGTAGGGAAGGTGATCGCCACCACAGGAATCAGCATGTTGCTGATCCTGTTAACGGAGCTTTTGTTTTTCAGAAAGGAAAAGTTCAGAACCAATACGGTATAAATTAAAGCCAATATCCGGAGATGCCTGTCTTCAACCAATCGCGCAGTAATATCATACGTCTCATTTTCGGGGGGATGTTCCTGGTCATTATTGTTCAGCTGTTCAATCTGCAGGTATTTTCTGATAAATATAAAAATATGGCGAAGGAAAATGCACTCTTTCCCAAGAGGGTGTATCCAACCCGGGGTATCATTTACGACCATCGTCAGCGCGCCATTCTCAACAACACCATTTTGTACGACCTGATGGTGACGCCTTCGCAGGTGAAAATTTCGGACACCGCGTTTTTCTGTCAGCTCCTGGAAATAGACACTGCTGAATTCAGGTCCCGGATTCTGGACGCCAAGGCTAAAAACGGCCCTTTCCGCCCCTCTATTTTCGAGGACCTGCTGGAACCGGACCTCTATGCCAAACTGGAAGAAAATATCTGGCGTTTTCCCGGATTCAACCTGCAGGAACGTCCGGTTAGGGTTTACCCTTACAATGCCGCAGCCCATATCATGGGTTATGTGGGTGAGGTGGATTCCAATATACTCAGACGCTCCAACTATTTTTATCAGCTGGGAGATTATGTGGGAAGAAGCGGACTGGAGCAGTTTTACGAAAAACAACTCATGGGTCAGCGCGGAATTGAGTATTGGATCAAGGACAATAAAAACCGGCTGGTTGGTCATTATCAGGATCGCGATCTGGATACTCCTGCGATAGCCGGCAGAAACCTGCATACTTCACTGGATATCGAATTGCAGCAGCTTGCGGAAAAACTACTCTCTTATAAAATCGGATCTGTTGTAGCCATCGAACCCAAAACCGGCGGTATCCTGGCCATGGCTTCGGGTCCTGATTATGATCCCAATACACTTACCGGTCCTGATAAACAAACCAATTATGGCAAGCTGGCGCTTGACGTAAGGGCTCCCTTGCTTAACCGTGCCATCAAAGGATTGTATCCACCGGGTTCTACCTATAAACCCCTGGGTGCGTTGATCGGACTGGATGAGGGCGTCATAACCCAGGCCAGCGGGTATCCCTGCCTGGGCGTTTACCTGGCATGTACACATCCTGTGAAATGTCTTGAAAACTGGGCGGGACACGCAGCAAATCTTCGACTGGCGATCGCCCACTCCTGCAACTCTTTTTTCTGTAACACATTCCGGTTGACGGTTGACAATCGTAAAATCGGCAATGTCAGGAGGGGGTTGGAAACCTGGAAGTCGTATATGACCAGATTCGGACTTGGGCACCGGATTGGTGTTGATCTTCCAAGTGAGGATGGTGGAAATATTCCGGATACGATTGCATATGATAAAGAATACCACGGATCCTGGAATTCCTGCACCATGACCACCCTGGGAATCGGTCAGGATAAGATGCTCGTGACGCCATTGCAAATGGCCAATGCGATGTGTATCGTGGCCAACAAAGGATATTTTTACACCCCGCATTTTGTAGAAAATGTAGAAGGTCATTCGGCTGACGACAGTGTGCTGGATAAATACGTCATAAAGCATGAGGTGCTTACGCATATCTCTGATGACGACTATGAAACGGTGATCAGTGGAATGCAGGATGTAACCGAAGTGGGTACAGCCCGTATTGCCCGCATCGATGGCATAAATATGTGTG
>DATCAO010000697.1:0-2215 GCA_036512575.1 Puia sp. | reverse complement strand
TGGACCATCTTACGGGAATTTTGCACTATGTGGGAACCATCGTGCATCCGAACAAACTGCCTATCTCCATTGTTGACACCCTGTTTAGCGATGTAGGAATGGCCCACGAGGAGACCCTGCAGGTAATCAGTCAGCAGGTGGACGAATTCATCGACTTTTAAAGTTTTTTAAATCAAACCCATGCGAAGCACTCTATTTATCGGGATCGTGGCTCTGATTATGGCTGCCATTGACTTTTATGTTTTCCAGGTTGTGAAGATGCTTTGTCAGGGCTCAAGCCATCGAACAAAATCCATCATTTTCACTGGGTATTGGGCGCTTTCCGTCACGGTGATTCTCCTCTTTATTTTCCTTCCCTTTCTCAACGCGGAACGATGGCCCAAAAATTTACGGAATTACCTGTTCGCCACGATTATCGGGTTTTTTTTCGCTAAAGTACTGGCCTCTGTTTTTTTTCTGATTGACGATCTGCGCCGCGTTATCCAGTGGGCCGTTGCTAAATTATTTTTCCGGGATACGGAAGGAGACAGCCAGGTGAACGAGGGTATTTCCCGTTCAGTTTTTCTCAGCTGGCTGGGTATTGGGATTGGCGGAACCCTGATCACTTCACTGGTTTACGGATTTTCAAATAAATATAATTATCAAATTCGCAGGGTGCCCCTTTCTTTTCCAAATCTGCCCCTCGCATTCCGCGGACTGAAAATTGTCCAGATCTCGGATATCCATTCCGGAAGTTTTGACGATAAAAAATCTGTGGAGAAAGGGGTGCAGATGGTCCTTGATCTGAAACCCGACCTGATATTATTCACGGGTGATCTGATCAATGACCGGTCAACAGAAATGCTGGGGTACGAAGATGTTTTCAGCAGGTTGAAGGCACCAATGGGTGTTTTTTCCACACTGGGCAACCACGATTATGGAGACTATGTTAAAAGGCCTTCGGAAATTGCAAGAAAAGAAAACCTGGAGTACCTGAAAACGCTGCAGGCAGGAATGGGCTGGCGGCTGTTGATGAATGAACATGTTGTGCTGGACAGGGAAGGTGAGCAGATCGCGCTGATCGGTATTGAAAACTGGAGCGCCAAAGCGCGGTTTCCCAAACACGGGAAGATGTGGGAAGCCTATCCCGGCGCCGAGAAATATCCTTTTAAAATACTCATGAGCCATGATCCCAGCCACTGGGACGCTGAAGTCAGGCCCAAATACGGAGACATCGACCTGATGCTGGCTGGCCATACGCATGGCATGCAATTTGGAATTGAGATTCCCGGATTCAAATGGAGCCCGGTGAAATATGTATACGACCAATGGGCTGGCCTGTATGAAAGTGGAAAGCAAAAGCTTTATGTGAACCGGGGATATGGATTTATCGGTTACCCGGGACGGGTAGGAATACTTCCGGAGATCACCCTGATTGAGCTGGTATAGTTTTTTGAATGAATTAATAAGCTGTTAAAATGAATTTTCAGCTTACCAAAATCTTGAATTTGTCGTTCAGGGTAGTCGGATCTAACATTCAAAACAAACATTTTATTATGAAGAAGACCTGTTTTTTTGTTTTTACCGTTTTGATTTTATCTTTTTCACAAGGCAGCGCCCAGGGCTTTCACTTGGGTGCGAAAATAGGAACCAATATTTCACAAATCACCGGACGATCATTCGACCAGGGATTTCAGTGGGGCTTTAGTGCAGGTGCCTTTGCCGAACTTAATTTCACCAGTAAATGGGGCATACAACCTGAATTATTATTCAATCAAACGCAAACACAAACGGCTACCAATTTCAATGATGTTTACGAAGAAGGCATCAACAGCCGCAGCGTCAGTCTGAATTATTTAAGTATTCCTATCCTGCTCTCCTATAAAATCATTCCGATCCTGAGCATCCAGGTGGGCCCGCAGTTCGGAATCCTGATGAATACCAGTCAGAATATTACCACCAATGGAGTAAACGCATTTAAAAACGGTGATTTCTCCATGGTGGGCGGAGCCCAGGTGAATCTTGGAGCTTTAAAATTGGGTGCCCGATATATTTATGGTATAACAGACCTGAACGATGTAACCAATACGGACACCTGGAAAAACCAGAATTTTCAGCTGTATTTCGGGTTACGGATATTCTGAATTTCAGAACATTTTATTGAAAACCTGAAGCCCAGTTCCCCGGTCTGATACAGGAAGTATAACTTGTAATACTTTTGTGCGGGGAATGAATC
>DATCAO010000696.1:0-2628 GCA_036512575.1 Puia sp. | reverse complement strand
CGAGCCTTTTTAAGAAATTCTTCGAGTCCGCTGATGAGCCGGAGGTGGGGCTGATAGGCTTTTTGATATCTCTTCTCTTTTTCGATCGACCAGTAATTCATTTCATGCTCCGAAAATCTTCCTTCGCCGAAAACACGAACCAGTAATTCTGAATTCTTGCCATACATCTGGCTTTTTACCTGCTCCGGACTTAAGCCGGCATTCAGGTCCTGATTCAGGATATCGGTCCATGCACGGATATGGAATTCCATATCGTTGATCATGGTACCGTTAAGGTCGAAAATCAGTCCGGAAGGCGGATTCTTCATAACTTAAAAATAAAAGCAATGCCACTGTCGGAGGTCCGCTCCGGAACAGTGGCATGCAGGAATCGTGATTATCAGATTATTTTATTGCTTTTGAAGTTTAACTGTCTGATCATAGCTTTCTCCGTTAATGCGCAGGATATACATTCCATGGCTACTAATGGAAGAAGGCAGACTGACCAAATTATCTCCGGATTGTGCGTGATAATTCTGGTTTATATAAGTCTTGCCCAGCATATCAGACACCGTGATGACCAAGTCCTGTGCTCTGGACACATTTACTTTCAGTCGGATCATATCGCTGAATGGATTATTGTAGACGACGAGTGGCCTGGTATCTGTTTCACTGGTAACTGAAACGGTTTTGCTGTATTTGAATTTGCCGTCCAGGTCAACCATTTTTAAACGGTAATATCCGGTTCCATCCAACGGTAATTTGTCACTAAATTGATAGTCAGTAGTAGTTGAGGAGTTGCCTTTGGCTTTAACGGAACCGATTTTTGTCCAACCTGTTTGATCCCCACTTCTTTCAATATCGAAATAGCCAGCGTTAACTTCCTGAGAAGTTGACCAGAGAACGTTTACTGAACCATCAGAGGCTTTAATAGCCAGGAATTGGACCAATTCTACGGGGAGGGTAGTCGATTGAATAAATATCACTCCGTATGTTGCGTCAAGACTGGTTTTGGCCGGACCAAAAATAAATCCGTCTCCACAGGAATTCGGAGATCCAACTACCTGAGGAGCGCAGTTTAAAATATAATGAAAAACGCCGGGAGCGGGTTGATATTGATTCGTAGATGATCCAAGCCCACCCTGATCCAGGGTCCAGGTATAATCATATCCATTGACGTCCGGTGGGATGATCGCAAAAATACCTGGGCTTTTAACACCCGGATTAAAAAAGTCATCATGCGGCCCGGCGATAGTGCTGGCACCTACATCCGTTGCATCCACCGTGGTCAGGTTATTCGCCAACACTATGGAAGCTGTGCCGTTCAGGTCAACCTGATCATTGATTTTGATATATTCTGAGGAGACTGGATTATTACCGAGTGTAATTTTCGTGTCAAACAATTCCAGGTAGGTATTGATGGTGAGTATGGTAGATCCAAATAAATTTATGCTGCCGCCATTTAATACTACGTCGTTTAAGAAAGTACATCCGGGTAAACAAGTATTGTAAGCAGGCACAGAGCTAAACCCGTTTTGCACCATGGTTACATTGGCAAATATATTTATGGTACAATTGTTACAGGGATTACCAGGAGCAACCCCGCCCACCCAAAAATTGCCATCATCCAAAGTAAAATTTAAGGGATTTGAAGTAATTGAGTTAAATACCTGTGCTTGCGCCACAAACGACGTAAGAATAAAAAACACAGTAAAAATCGAAACGTAAAATTTTTTCATAATCATTAATTAATTATACCCATGTATAACACAGGCATCTTCGCGGGACGATTGAACATACAGGCATGCAACGGATATGGAATCTGATTTCGAAGGGGGCGAATCAGGCCTTTAAATGGATGGGATTTTGTAAAAGCGGTATTTTACAGGATATAGAACAAAAATAAGATTATCAGGTGAATTATATCCGATCCCTTTCGAATTTTATCTACTTTTTTCCCCCGGATGATATCATGCCCCGGAATTCCATCATCAATTTATTTGCCAGCCCGCCACAGATATGATTAAACGAAGTGTAACCTTCCGGTTTTGACTGAACTAAGTGATTTCTACTAGCCGATATTTAGTAAAAACCGCATCAGAACTGTTTCCCGGATTTTGCTGCTTCCAGAAAAGCGTTTTTTACAAATGTTGAAAATGGGGAAGAAAGATCCGACATCCTTTCCGGATGCCATTGAATCATGAGCAGCCAGGGTTTTGCCGAAGCATCTTTCCACTCCATCGCTTCGACGATCCCGGGTTCGCTGACGGCTGTGATTTTTAAGGCGTCCGCCGGCTGGCCGGCAGACTGATGATGAGCCGAATTCACCATACCCTGCTCCTGACCGCAGATCTGATGAAGCAGTGAGCCCGGTTCAACACGTATCTGATGTGTCCGGTCCAGGCCATTTTTTTTCCCGTGCCCGTCGGAATGAAATAGAACGGGTATGTCAGGTACCAGCGTGCCTCCCAGGTACACATTGATCAACTGCAAACCCCGGCAGATTCCTAAAACCGGCTTTCCACCCGCAAGCGCCTTTTTGAGCACTTCGTATTCAAACCGGTCTCTTTCCGGAATGATTTCCTGCAATCCAAATGCTTCCACATACTCCGGTTTGTCATACAGGACAGGATGCAAATCTTCCCCGCC
>DATCAO010000695.1:0-4609 GCA_036512575.1 Puia sp. | reverse complement strand
AACAATTTTCAATTGTATCTTTTCGACAGACCTGAAAATGCAGTTTTTCCCGATGAGCCGTTAATTTTGATTGACGGTGTTCCTTTTTTTTATACCGATGAACTCATACATCAGGATCCACTTAAAATCAAACGTATTGATCTGCTTAACCGCCAGTATGCCCTGGGATATCATACGTATCCGGGTATTGTCAATCTGACTACTTATCACGGGGACCTGGACGGTATTGTTCTCAACCCCCACGTAGTGGTATTGGATTACCCCGGCATTCCTGAAAAAAGGGAATTTTTTGAACGCCAGTATATAACAGAAGAGCAGATCAGCAGCCGTATGCCGGATTACAGAACATTGTTGCATTGGTCCCCGGAAATTGCATTTGATGCAGATCAGAAAAAACAAATCAGTTTCTATACTTCCGACCTGCCTGGAAAATATGCGATTGTGGTTCAGGGAGTCTCGAATCAGGGATTACCCGGAAGTCGGGTTGTTTTTTTTATGGTAAAAAAATAAAGCCGGAGTTGATTCAGGCAGCATTGCGTTTATTGGCACCGATATCAGGGAGGAAACCGGTGAGAATGCCAATCAGCGGAAGAAATGAGCAGATCTGGTAAACAAAAATAATCCCTTTGTGATCAGCCAATACTCCCAGTGCAGCAGAGCCCAATCCTCCGAACCCGAAAGCCAGGCCAAAAAACAATCCGGATATCAAACCCACTTTGCCCGGTAACAATTCCTGCGCGTATACGAGTATGGCCGAAAAAGCAGAGGCAATTATGATTCCGATGACCACAGATAATACAGCTGTCCATAACATACCGACATGAGGAAGTAAAAGCGTGAATGGAGCCGCACCCAGAATGGAGAACCAGATCACATATTTTCTTCCGAAACGGTCGCCCAGCGGACCGCCGAGCAGTGTGCCGGCAGCTACTGAAAATAAAAAGATAAACAGATATATCTGGGCCTGCTGTACAGAGACATGAAATTTCTCAATCATGTAAAACGTAAGGTAAGTTACCATTGAAGCGATATAGAAATATTTTGAAAAGATCAGCAGGATCAGGATCACGATAGATATCGCGATTTTATTCCCCGATAATCTGATATGGTCGGAATAAGTATGTTTATTTTTTTGTTTGATGGAATGCAGGTTCAGTTGATACCATCGGCCAACGAAAAACAACACGCCCATCGCAATAAGTGCAAGCAGGGAAAACCATCCGAGACTGGATTGCCCCATCGGAACTATAATGAGCGCGGCTAACAACGGGCCCAGTGAAGAACCTGCGTTTCCGCCTACCTGAAAAATGGATTGAGCCAGTCCCCTTTTTCCGCCAGATGCCAGATAGGCCACTTTGGAAGCCTCAGGATGGAAAATGGAAGAGCCGATTCCAATCAGGGCAACGGAAAAGAGCAAAAAATAAAAATGGCTTGCCTGCGACATACAGATCAATCCGGTGATTGTGAATGCCATGCTGATAACCAGGGAAAAAGGTTTTGGCCGGTGATCGGTATACAGGCCCACCAGTGGCTGAAGCAGAGAGGCGGCCATTTGGAACGTTAGTGTGATCAGTCCTACCTGGGAAAAATTAAGATGATAATTCGTTTTTACCATCGGGTATATGGAAGGGATCAGCGACTGGATGGTGTCGTTCAGCATGTGAGAAAAACTGATCATCAGTAAGATCGGGTAAACCGTCGCCGTCAAAGCCTGCGGCGTGATCGCGGGAGTGATATTTTTTTCTATCGATTTTTGCATCGCCTGAAAATTGATTGCGAATCCTTCCTTACACAAATAAAGCCTTTCATGCCCGGCAGCGGGGGCGGTGTGAGAAAACGATGTAAGTTAGTCCAGTTGGTGATTTTTGCAAAGGAACAAATGCAAGATGCTAATTTCCCAAATACTATTTTTGTGTGTCCCAACCATCGGCCGATGAATAAAATAATACTTTCCCTTGTTTTTTTTGGTTTGTACAATGTCACTGCACAAAAAACGGACAAGGACCTTCAGAAGCAGATCGAAGCTCTTGTAAAAGGTTTCCATGGTACAGTGGGTATATATGTGCATGATCTGAAGAAAGACCGGATTGCATTTTATCAGGCGGATACCATTTTCCCAACGGCGAGTATTGTAAAAATTCCGATCATGATCGGTATCATGAACAGGATTCAAAATGGGGAGCTGGATTTTCATCAGGTGATGGTGTATAAGGATACGATAAATTATGATCCCGGAGAAGATGTGCTGGCTGCTTTCAAACCGGATCAGAAAATCCTCCTTAGCAAATTGCTTCTTTTATCTCTTTCGCTCAGCGACAATACGGCCAGTCTTTTATTACAGGGCCTGGCCGGAGGCGGATCGCGAATCAACCAACTGATGGACAGTATTGGATTCCGGGTTACACGGGTAAACAGCAGAACGCCGGGGCGTGAACAGGATCGGGAAATCTATGGCTGGGGACAAACCAGTCCTCGTGAAATGACCAGGATCATGGAGTTAATTGAAGAAGGAAAATTGCTGAACCGGCATAGCAGTGATCGTATGCTGAGAACGCTGGGCAGGCAATACTGGGATGAAGTAGCGAATTCACAGATTCCTCCTAATGTATTTGTGGCCTCTAAAAGTGGAGCTGTGGATGAGAGCCGAAATGAAGTGTTATATGTGAATGCGCCGCATCCCTATGTCTTTAGCATTTTCACGAAGAATAATACCGACCAAAGCTGGGACTACAATAATGAGGCCTGGGTGTTTACCCGGAAATTGTCCGCATTGTTATTCGCTTACTATAATCCTGAGATTAAATATGATGCAGAGCCTGTGAGAAAATAAGGCAGGAGGCTGGAAGCATGAAGCTTGAGGCAGGTAATAAATTTAAAAAAAAGCCTCCGGCCTCAAGCCTCCAGCCTCCGGCCTCAAGCTTCAAGCTCACAAAGTGATTTCCCGATTTCGCGCAACGACTTTCCAAAATCCGGCAACCAGATTATTTTTTATCAGGAAGGCCTTATCGTAAAGTGCAACGGATGGGCAGATATGCCATGGAACGCCATACAATACCTGGCCGGGGCTGAACAATTTGCTGTCTGGAACTTTCAGTACCAGATGTTCTTCGCTATGGGTAGTTGGAAAGGCATCGGGCGCATTTAAAAAAAACACTCTGGGCTGTGGATTTTCAGATGCAACTGATTTATTCCCGAGATCCACGCAAACCAGATCCGGAGCAGGAATAGAAATAACCCGGGTCATCAACAGAGCCGCCCATTCGAAGGGTTGCTCTGCCAGCTGCTCCGAATAACCCTTATCCCAGAAAACAAATGTTCCCGGGCTGCATTCGCGTCCGCCAGCTGCCGCATGAATAAAACAAGTGGGTGAGCCACCCGCAATCAAAGTCATTTCGCGGTTTGTTATCTTTTCAAGTTCTTTTTTTAAGACCAGAACCGGTTCAAATGCCCTAAGACATTTGTCTCTTCGTATGTTTTCATCATGGTCTTTGATGTGACCGTCGTATGCATGAAGTCCCGCAACCTCTATAGCGGGCAGGGGGCTTATCTGCTGAAACAGATCAAGGGCTTTTGCCGGAACAACGCCCGTACGGTTCACACCCAGGTTCAGATCAATATAGATGGCGATCTTTAGTCCGGCCGCTGATAACATAGTGGAGAGGTTCTTTGCGCCGGTTATACGATCTACCAGGCAGGAAAATTTTGTTGCGGGGTATTTTTGGATGAGCCGCATCAGACGTTTTATTTTCGGACCGGCGGGTGGATAGGCGAGCAGCACATCAGGCGCCTGGATCATGGCCAGCATTTCAGCCTCAGCAATGGTTGCCGATTTAAACTTATAGATACCTGCATCCAGCATCAACTGGCATACTTCCGCCATTTTATTTGTTTTTACGTGCGGTCTCAGGTATTCTGCACGCGCTGATTCCAACAAACGGCGAATATTGGTTTTTACCCTGTCGGGATAAATAAACAAAGCAGGCGAATCGAATTCATCTGCATTATCGGCTACATACCAGGGTTTTTCTTTCTGCATCAATAAAAATTAATTATCTGATTCCCGTATGATCATTTCCACATTTCACTTTCACATTCCCTCATTTCCAAAATTCCACAATCAACACATTGTTAACAAGGCCGGTGGCTATTGGTCAGGCAGTCAAAATATCAATAGATTTCAAACATCGCTTCTATTTCCACAGGAATATTATCCGGCAGAGAACCCATCCCAACGGCAGATCTTACGCCAATGCCGTTTTCCTTTCCCCATACCTGAGCAAATAATTCGCTGCAACCATTAATAATAAACGGATGTTTTTCGAACGAGGGATGGGCGTTAACCATGCCGAGTACTTTGATCACACGTTTCACTTTATCGAGACTGCCCAGGTTATGTTTTAAAGTAGAGAGAATGGCCAATCCCACCTGTCGTGCTGCAAGTTTACCCTGTTCAGGATCCATATCTTCCCCGATCCGACCGCGGATCAGTGTTTTGTCCTGCTTAAGGGGACCATGACCGGATACATAAGCATGCCTTCCGTCAATCAGGAAAGGTGTATAAACACCAATTGGTGTTGGCGGAGGCGGGAGTTCCAGGTTGAGCTGTTTG
>DATCAO010000694.1:0-4799 GCA_036512575.1 Puia sp. | reverse complement strand
CAGCGTCAGAAGAAAATACACTGAAATGACGAGTAAACTGCAGAAAATAGAATCTGTAAAAAGCACGCTTACCCATTGCTGAATAATATAACAAGTCGCATATAATATTCCGGAAATAACAATAACATATCTGGAATGGATAAACAAACGAACAATCATTACAAAATAATATGTTGAAAGTGCGGAAAGAACCAACTGCATTCCATACATACTTGTGTCAGGCAGACCGAGCCATCTTAATAAAACATATATCGATACATAACCAGAATAGAAAATATTGTGCAGATGAAAATTTCGTTCCCCCTGCGTCCAATGGTTGGCAAGCGAGATATATGTACCGGCCTCTTCATGGTTATTGATCCCCTTTACGATCAAAAAAATGATTTGGACAAACAACCAGCTCATTCCGATCAGAATCCAGTCTGATTTCTTAAAAGAGACAATGATGATTTGTTTTTTTTCATTCATAATCCCGACGGATGATTGATCAGGGAAACAATTCTTCAGCAATATATACCGATTCAGGCCTGCCTACATCAACCAGCCTGGAACCAGAGTGATCAAAACCCAGAATGGTTTGCGTAACCGCGAGTTCCAGGTACACATCCACGATAGAGAATTTCCCGGCGTGGTGAATGAGTGGAAATAATTCCGGAGAAATGAAATGGATTCCGCTGAATGCTTTCGCCTGCGGATCGTTTACACGTATTGAAATCTTTTCTTCTCCTGTTTTTGCATTGCGCCAGCCGGAGAGCCGGTTATTGATGTCGAACAAAAAATAACGCGAGGACTTGCGGTCAGTTACCGCAAGTGTAACCAGTGGTTTTTTTTCTTTGTGGAATGCGATCATCGCATTCAGGTTCAAATCGGTGAGGATATCTGCATTCATTAAAACAAAAGGACCGGAGTCGAAATAGGGAGCCGCTTTCTTCAGACCGCCTCCGGTCTCCAGCACTTCACCTGTTTCGTCGCTGATGGAAATTGTACTTCCCCATCCCTTATTTGCACGGATGACTTCGAGAATCTGGTCTGCGAAATGGTGCACGTTGACCAGCACATCTGATATTCCGAATTCCTGCAGGTAACGGATATTTCGTTCGAGCAATGATTTTCCGTTCACCAGCGCAAGTGCCTTGGGGTGGTGGTCGGTCCACGGTTTGAATCGCGTACCCAGTCCTGCAGCCAGGATCATGGCTTTCATTACAGCACAATATTTTGTACCAGGCTGCTCTTGTCAGGATAGTCGGTATTGAAATGAAGACCCCTGCTTTCTTTTCTGAACTGTGCGCCTTTGACGATCAGGTAACCTGTGGTGATCAGGTTCCTCACTTCGCAGAGTTGCGGGGATAATAAAGTAGTTTCGTATAACGCTTCTATTTCTTCATGCAGCAGGTCAAGTCTTTTCAAAGCCCGGTTGAGGCGGATATTGGTCCGGACAATGCCCACATAATCACTCATCAGCAGCTGGAGTTCTTTTATGCTTTGTGTGATCAGGATCATTTCTCCGGGCGCAGTCGTGCCTTCGGCATTCCAGTCGGGAAGATCTTCACGGAAAGAAAGGGCTTTTATTTTTTCGACGCTATCGAGATAACAACGATGGGCAAATACCAGCGCTTCAAGCAGGGAATTACTGGCCAGCCGGTTGGCACCATGCAAACCGGTAGAAGCACATTCACCGCAGGCATATAAATTCCTAATGGAGGTATGTCCCCATTCGTCAGTCTTAATGCCACCGCAGCTGTAGTGGGCTGCAGGCGCTACCGGGATCATATGAATCGCTACGTCGATGCCGACCGTTTTGCAGGTTTCATAAATATTCGGGAAGTGTTCCCGGAATTTTTTAATGTCCATATGACGACAGTCCAGGTACACATGTTCTGTACCTCCTTTTTTCATTTCACTGTCGATGGCACGGGCTACAATATCGCGGGGTGCAAGGTCTTTTCGCGGATCATATTTTTCCATAAACGCCTCGCCCTTTTTGTTTCTGAGGATACCGCCGTCACCCCTGACGGCTTCAGTGATCAGAAAAGCCGGACTCACACCCTGCTGATAAAGAGCCGTCGGATGGAACTGGATGAACTCCATATTTTCAATGCGGCCCTTCGCCCGGTATACCATACCGATACCATCCCCTGTAGCGATGACGGGATTGGTCGTGGTGCGGTAAACCTGTCCGTTGCCACCCGTTGCAAATACAGTGATGCGTGAAAGAATTTTGATGATGCGGTTCTCCTCCATGTTCAGGGCGTAGATGCCATAACATTCTATATCAGGTGTTGACTTGGTAACGAGATAACCGAGGTGGTGCTGTGTGATGATGTCCACCACGAAGCAGTGTTTAATGATTTCAATATTTTTCTGTGCAGCTACGGTTTGAAGTAATGCGCGTTCCATCTCCCTGCCTGTAACGTCTTTGTGATGCAGGATCCTGAATTCAGAATGCCCGCCTTCGCGGCCTCTTTTAAAATCCCCTTCTTCGTCCTTATCGAAACGTGCACCCCATTCGATCATTTCCCGGATGCGTTCGGGACCTTCTTTTACGACGATCTCTACGATTTTGGGATTGCAAAGGCCGTCCCCCGCGATCAATGTGTCTTCAATGTGTTTTTCGAAACTGTCGTTCTCCAGGTCTGTCACTCCGGCAATACCGCCCTGGGCGTATTTGGTATTGGTTTCATCCGCGATCGTTTTAGTAATCACCAGCACCTGCTGATCCGGGCAGTCTTTTGCCACTTTCAGGGCATAAGTTAACCCGGCAATGCCTGATCCGACCACGAGGAAATCTGTTTTTCTCAGCATCTTTCTTTCCTAATAAACTATAGTATACTCGAATTTTTCCGGGTGATCGAAAACTTCCACCAGGTTATATTGCATGACCACTTTTTTCCGGTCAGGGAAAAGTTTGGCCAGCTCATTGTCGACTTTTTTTACAGGACGGGGAACGGCGATAGTTAAGGTATAGGGGATTGAAATGCCCATACTGCCCGCTTCTTTCATTTGTGCAAACTGAGGACTTTGCTGCAGGGCCTTCCATCGCTCGGCATTTAATTTTCTTGAGATCAGGCCATCGTGGCTTACAAAATCGTAAATGGCGTTAAACTGGTTCATATCCGGCATGCCGTTGTCGTTACTACTACCCAGGGTAGAATCAGGTTTGCCGGCCATTCCCTTGAAAAACTGGGTAAAGCCGAGCGACTGGCTGTTCATGGCATTATACAGCTTCTGCAGATCGGAGAGGTTTTTAAATGGGATCACGATATCGCTTTTAAATTCCTTCTTGTCCATATTCAGCAACAAGTGCACAGTTCCATCCTTTACGAGGGATTTGTTTTCTGCGGAAATATTTTTGGCAGTATCCAACAGGGATTTCATCATCACCGTGGTATCGATATTGCGGGAAGGCATTTGTTTTTCCATCTCATCCTTGCCCATATAACTCGACATGGCCTGCAGGATCTGGCTCATATCATTATGAATGGAATACACGCCTTTCCCGTCCGCTTTTACGTCGATGTCTTCATTGATTTCAAAACAACCGGTTAGTAAGAGCAGCCCGGCCAGCGTGAAAAACGACTTCAGTTTTTTCATATCAGGTATTATGCGGCAAGGTACATGATTAGCGGAATTCCAGTTGATATAACAAGCTAAAACTTTGCGATTCACCGGGCTGCATAATCAGCAACCCCAAACCATTGTTAAACGCATCGGGTGCTGCGCTGAGGTTTTCTATGGCAATACTTTTCCGGTCAGGTGGTGTGTATATCTGTAAATAGGGATAACTGTGGTCGGGAAAGAAACTCAACCGTAATCCATTTGCCGGATTTTTCAAAATGGCAGCCGGCATGCCAGGTTCCTGATCCAGCAAAAAACAATGATCAAAGAATTCCGTGCCGACCAGCCTGGGAGAATAAAACTTTTGTGTTTCGATGATCTGGCCGGTGGGAATGAGGTTTTCATTAAATGCCAGGTTTTGCCTGGAATGAAAGGCCAGTAACCAGTCATTTACTTCGCCTTCCAGTTTGAAATAAGGATGCCAACCATCGGCCATGGGTATACGCCGGGAAGAAACATTATTTACGGTGGTTTCGAGATAAAGCCTTCCCCCTTTTTTTAAAACGTAACGAACATGGATATCGTAGTCAAAGGGATAAGCCGGGTCGTCCCGGCGGTACTGGTATGCCATGAGTACCGACGCTTCCTGTTCAGCGGTCAGTTTTTCGAGAATATGAAAAGGTTTGTCAGAAAGAACCCCGTGTATTGCAGAGCCATCATTAAATTTGTTCCGGAATTCAAAGGCGGTTTCTTCAAATGTGTATTTGGCTCCGGAAATCCTGCAAACGAATGGGGAGAGTTTGGCGCTTTTGAACGAGGAGGAAAGATTTTTATGCAGGTCAGCCTGGTTTTTATAATTATCTATGACCTGGATCCTGCGGTTCCCAAGCGGAATTGAAAATTCATGCAAGAGGGCGCCCGACGCAGGCAGGATCCTGACCTGGATGCCGGTTGACAAGTCCGTGATCTGAACAAGGTCCAGATCTTCATCCCGCTCGCGTGTGATCGTGAAGGACATTTGTTATGTGTTAATAGACCGACAATGGAAATAGATATCCCGAGGCAATTTCAACAATATTTCGGAAACTCCGGTTTTCTTACTGCAGCACCCGGTCGGGTAAACCTGATCGGTGAACATACCGACTATAACGAGGGTTTTGTTCTTCCGGGCGCCATCAACCGCAATATCTATGTCGCCCTTTCCTCGGCATCAGATCCTTACCTGCATCTTAGGGCATTTGAAT
>DATCAO010000693.1:0-3019 GCA_036512575.1 Puia sp. | reverse complement strand
AGAATCATCTGGGTTTACATTGGCACGAAGTACGATTTTTTCAGGTACCCGGCAAAATGTTCCTCCCAGCCAGCCAGTCGTTGCGAAGCCGCGGCTTTATTATCTTTGCCGGATGCTAAAAACCACCCTGATCAAAGCCGCCGAGCGTGCCGGTGCCATCCTGAAGGAATATTATGGCAGTAATTTCCAGGTATCGAATAAGGAAGGAGTGAACAACCTCGTAACTGAAGCCGACCATGCCGCAGAAAAAGCGATTATGGAAATAATACGAAATGACTACCCGGACCACTATATCCTGAGTGAAGAGTCCGGCGATATGCCCACCCCGTCTTCCTATAAGTGGATCATCGACCCTTTGGATGGCACGGTGAATTTTGCCCATGGTCTTCCGCTGTGCTGCGTGTCGATCGGACTGGAGCAGGAGGGAGACATGCTGATGGGCGCGGTGTACAATCCCTTTTTCAATGAGTTTTATTTTGCACAAAAAGGATATGGCGCAACCTTAAACAATAAGCTCCTGCAGGTATCAGAGGAAAAAAAGGTTGAAAAAGCCTGTCTGGTTACAGGGTTTCCTTATACCTATCTGGATCAGCCGAACGGTCCACTGGACGTTTTTTCCCGTTTGATCAGAAAAGGCGTACCCGTGAGGCGGCTGGGCTCCGCAGCGATGGATCTTTGCTGGGTTGCTGCCGGGAGGTTTGATGGATTTTATGAACACAAACTAAACGCCTGGGATAGCGCAGCTGGTTTTTTAATTGTTCAGGAAGCCGGGGGTAAGGTCACCGACTTCAGCGGATCCGCCTATTCCCCTTATCAACCGCAAATTGTGGCAACCAATGGCAAAATACATGAGGAATTACTACGTTGGATAGACGGCAGCTTACCGGAATGATCCTGCATACAGAATAAATGTTAATCAATGGAACCGCGCACAGAAATATCTTCCCTGGGTGAATTTGGTCTGATCGATCACCTCACCAGGAACATCGAAATCAAGAACGCTTCCACCATTCTGGGTGTTGGCGACGACGCGGCGGTAATCGATCACTTCGGCAAACAAACTGTTTTCTCCACAGATATGCTGGTAGAAAATATTCATTTTGATCTGATCTATACGCCGCTCATGCACCTGGGGTATAAAGCGGTTATTGCCAACCTGAGTGATATCTATGCGATGAACGCAACGCCAACACAGTTACTGATCTCGCTGGCTTTTAGTAACCGGTTCAGCCTGGAGGCACTGGATGAATTCTATGAAGGGGTCTATGCGGCCTGCGAAAAATATGGCGTTGACCTGGTGGGCGGCGATACCAGTTCCTCCCAAAAAGGGTTTATCATTTCGATCACAGCAATCGGTGAAGTAGCGCCCGATCGGTTTGTGCAAAGATCAACCGCAAGAAAGGGCGACCTGCTCTGTTGCAGCGGCGATCTGGGCGCAGCTTACCTGGGTTTGGTTTTTTTGGAAAGGGAGAAAAAGATATTTCTTGAAAACCCCAATATCCGGCCCGACCTGGAAGGAGAAAAATATGTAATCGGGCGAATGCTTAAGCCGGAAGCCGCAAAGAAAACCATCGAATTTCTGGAAGAGCAGGAGATCAAACCAACAGCCATGATGGATATCAGCGATGGATTGAGTTCAGAAATTCTGCATCTCTGCAAACAAAGCGGTTTGGGCTGTGTGCTTTATGAAGAAAAAATTCCCATTGCGGAAGAAACCCGGAATGCAGCATATAAATTCGAATTGGACCCCACCGCATGTGCCATGAGCGGCGGTGAAGATTATGAGTTGCTGTTTACCGTAAAACCGGAAGACTATGAAAAACTGGTATTGAATGAAAATATCAGTGTATTGGGGTACATGACTGATGCCGGGGAAGGGAATAAAATCCTTACCAAGGGAGGAAATAAATTTGACATTACAGCCCAGGGCTGGAACGCTTTTATAAAATGAGTATTTGGTATCCTTTGAGGAAGATCCGGACACTGAAAACCGTGATGTGGATTTGCGCAACCTGTTGCCTGGCCTCTTCATGCTCCTCTTCTCTCAAAACATATGATCCGGAGAGAAAGTATTCGCCGGCAAAAATCCAGGCAGACTATACCCTGTTCCGCCGCATACTGGAAACATCCCATCCCAGCATATACTGGTACACGTCGAAAGACAGTATGGATTTTTATTTTGATGAAGGGTACAAGTCGTTGAATGATTCCATGACGGAAATCCAGTTTCGCGACGAACTCGCTTATGTGATTTCAAAAATTGATTGCGGCCATACCAGCATGAAAGGATCCAAAGCATTTGGCAAATATGTGGACACAGCATTTTCAAAAGCATTTCCCTTCGCAATGAAATTCTGGTCAGACACCATGGTCATTACCGCTAACCTGCGCAAAAATGATCCACTGTTGCAACGGGGCACACAGGTGATATCGATCAATGGATATGACGTGCGCGCATTAACTGACACCCTCTTCAATTATATTACGACAGACGGATATAGCGCGAATGGAAAATACCAAAGCCTCAGTACCGGATTTGCATTTGCCAGTCTCTACAAAAATATACTGGGATTACCCGATTCCCTCGACATTCACTACATCAATAATATGGGTATGGAGAGCCAGACCTGGGCCCGGCCCTACGATTTTAAGGCGGATACCATGGACAGAAAAACCCTGAACCAGGGGCCGCCGTCAAGGGGATCCGGCAAGAAAAAAGAGAAGCCCCGTTTGTATTTACCGTCAGTAAATCTACAGCTGGATACGGTGATGAAGACCGGCTTTATGACGGTCGCAACATTCGACCGGTCGAACCACCTGAAGAAATTTTTTAAGAGATCCTTTAAAGAACTGAAAAAAGACCATATTAAAAACCTCATTATTGATGTCAGATCGAACGGGGGTGGCGATGCGGGCCTTTCTACCCTGCTCACGCGCTATATTATTGATCACCCGTTCAAACTCGCCGACTCTTTATATACCATTAAACCGCCATCGGAATACAAAAAATATATACAGA
>DATCAO010000692.1:0-2390 GCA_036512575.1 Puia sp. | reverse complement strand
ACCCTGACTGCTATGAAACAACATCAACCGACCATTGACCGGATTAACGGACTATTATCAGAAGAATTTGAAGTGGATACCGTCCGGATGTTACCGGGCGCGAATATCAGACAGGTGCTCGAGCTCGACAGCCTGGATTATATCGACCTTGTCGTTGTGGTAGAAAATAATTTCTCCATCAAAGTGAAACCAGAGGATTTTACAAATATCATCAGCTTCCAGGATTTCTATTCATATATCATCTCCCGTATTTCATCTAAAGAAACAAGCGATGCCGTCATGGCAGGGCAAGTCAAGGGGTAATACCACCGGTTTCCGGATTTTCGTCTGGGTACTCAAACATGCCGGCCTGGCGCCAGCCTATTTGTTATTACGCTTTGTCGCCTTTTACTTTTTCGTGTTTTCTGGCAAAGCTTTCGGTCACCAATATGCATTTTTCAGAAAACGCCTCGGCTTCACGGCCTGGTCCGCTTTCATAAGCATCTATAAAAATTATTACTGGTTCGGACAATCCATCATCGACCGGATCGTGTTGATGTCGGGCATGAAACAACCTTTTCGTTTTGAATTTGAAGGAGAAGAACACCTGCGTGAAATGGTGAACCAAAAAAAAGGCGGTCTTTTACTGAGCGCCCATATCGGCAACTGGGAAATCGCCGGACATCTGCTGAATCGCCTGGGTACCGAAATGCATATCGTCATGTACGACGGAGAACAGCAACAACTGAAAGACTATCTGGAAAGCATAACCGAAAAACATTCTGCGCGGATCATCCTGATCAAAAACGACCTCTCCCATATTTATGCGATCCAGGATGCACTGAATAAAAATGCCTTCGTCTGCATGCATGCCGACCGATTCCTCGAAGGAAATAAAACGATTACCGGAAACCTGCTGAACAAAGCGGCTTCCTTTCCGGCCGGCCCATTCCTGCTCGGGTGCAGCTTCCTGTCACCCGTCTCCTTTGTCTTTGCCATGAAGGACCGATCCCTGGACTATCATTTCTATGCCAGCGCTTCAAAAATATATTCAGGCGAAAAAAATGCCGCCATGGACGAGATGCTCCGGGCTTATTGTGTTTCCATGGAAACCATGATTCGCAAATATCCATTGCAGTGGTACAATTACTTTGACTTTTGGGCTTAATGCTAAAGGCGCAAGGCGTAAGGCTTAAGGCGTAAAGCCCCATTGACAATTCACAATTAGGCGCCGCTACGGAAATATTTTTCTTTGCCTTAAGCCTTAAGCTTTAAGCTTTAAGCTTTATATTATCTTTATAAAATGTCATTTGAAATTCAGGATGCGGCAGCGTTTATCCCCCAGAAAGCTCCATTTGTTTTAGTGGATAAACTGTTGTACGTAGACCAAAAGACCTCGCGCTGCAGTTTTATGATTCCGGAAGGGAACCTGTTTACTGACGGCGGATTTTATTCGACGGCGGGGCTGGTGGAATCCATGGCACAAACGGCCGCAGCGGGCACGGGCTATTTATCCAGAAAAGAAAACAAACCGGTTCCCCTGGGTTATATCGGTGCGGTACAAAAACTGGAAGTGTTTGACTGGCCTCCGGTGCAGTCGGAGATCACCATGACGATCAACCTGATCACCAATATCCTGCAGGTTTCCCTGGTTTCGGGCACCGTGCAGTCCGGCGATCGCATCCTGGCTTCCTGTGAAATGAAAATTTTTGTAAACAGTCATTTATGAAATATAAAAACGGTTTTCTAAAATTAATGGTCATGCTTGTTTTCATTCCTTCATTTATGAAAGGGCAAACAGTGACTGCCAAAAATTTCTTCAATTCAGATACGGTTACCGCGGTTTACCTGGGCATTGACTTCACACTGACCAGGCTGATCAACGATGAGGCCTCGAATCCTACGGTGATCCAGTCGCAACAATTCAATGGAATCAATTATCTCATCATAAAAGAAAATAAAAAGTATGATGTACAGGAAGCCTATCATCGTTTAAACTGGATCGTGAATCTGAAAGCGGTAGAGGCCAGGAATATGAAGGCAGATCCTGACCAGCTCAAATCCTCGAATGAGGGGGACCTGACCCGGCTGAAAAAATCTGCCATCGACAGCCTGGTCAGCAAATTTGATTTCGGCAACCAAAAAGGATATGGTATTTTACTCATCGTGGAGGGCCTGAGTAAATCGTCCAAACTGGCCACCATCTGGTTTAACCTGATCAATATGGGCGAAGCAAAAGTACTGGTCACGCAGCGGGTTAATGGAAAACTGGGCAGCGGATTCGGATTCCGTAATTATTGGGCCTCGGCCATAAAAAATGCGATAGGCGAAGTAAAACATACCTACTATGACCAATGGAAATCGGGTGCCGGGAGTCAATAGTGGAATTTCAGACTATGGAAAATAAACTC
>DATCAO010000691.1:0-7471 GCA_036512575.1 Puia sp. | reverse complement strand
GAGAACCGGAAAAAGGATCGGTCGTTTCCCAGAAAAGCTTGGCGACACTCATAACGCCATAGAATCTCCAGAACAATACGTTCGTGAAAATCTTGGCGTCAATAAACCCGGTTCCTGATAAAACGCTCCATGGGTTACACAATTAAATTAATCATCCTTTCAGGAACCAGTGAAACCCAACCCCAAACGTAACGCCGTTGGTATTTGTATTTAGCGTATAGTTATTTGTCGACACGGTAACGTTACCGGAGGTCTTATTGGTTGAATTGGTATTGTTCGTATCATAGTTATGTACATAACTGTGATTAAATCCAATGGCCACATCCATTCCGATACGCTTGTAAAAGAAATGCGTCATGCCAATACTTGCTCCTGCGTTCCAGGTAAAAATATTGGAAACTTTTCCATCGGTGCTGCTCAGGGAATTGGTGCTGGTGGTATTGCCGGTTGTAGTACCACTGCCGGTTCCCGCGGCACCGTTGATTTGTCCATAGAACCAGTTATTACTCGCGAGGTTTGTAAAATAATATCGAACGTATGGCCCCAGGGTCACCGTCGTAGTGGTTGTATTCGTAGTCGCTGCCGAAGTGGTATTGTTTGTATTCGTGATGTCGTTGGTCGCGTGACTGGTATTGATACTAAAAGCAGGTGTTGCACCGACAACCAGCCGCGGAGAAAGAAAAACGCCGATCTGCGGCCCTACACTAAAAGTGAATGTGTTGGTGCCCGTATTCCTGAGTTCACCGGATTCATAATTATAGTCACTGCCGGCAGAACTGTATCCGGTAGTTCCGATGGTAGTGCCCAGCATGAGGGTACCTTTCATAAATTGTGCATTGGCATGAAAGCATACACAGGTCAGCAGTCCTGAAGCAATCGCGAAAAGCTTGATTTTTATCATAAAGTCGTTTTAGTTGTCCATTGTTTTTTGAGTTCACAGGAACCCCTGATATGTAATGGACAGGTTTGTAATAATGATGCCAGTTTTGGATAAGCGCTTGTTAAGTCGCCCGATTCACAACGGCGATACAGCGCTGTTGGACTAACAAATCGAAGTAGGTTTAAATAGAAGGATGGGTATTTTTGCGAATGAGTTGTTAATGGGAGGATGAACTAAATATATCCATCACTTCGTTAGCCTGAAACTCGTCCCGATTTGAAAACTTGCGGCTCTGGTACCGAAGTTGGCCTGCATAAATCCGGTGAATTGCTTCGCGGTCGCGTGAAATGTCATGGAAAAAAAGGTCACTGGAAAAATACCATAGGTATTCTGCATGGTATATTCGGTTTTCGAATTCACCAGCATGTAAAGGGAAAACTTGAATCCATACTGGGTATTGTACTTATTTCTCCAAAGCGCGTCGGTATAAATTCCAATGGTTCCTGTCAGATTGTTTTTAAAGATAATATTGGCAGCGCTGTCCGGAAGGTTATTACGGAAAGGATAGTAGCTCCCAAATTCTTTTTGTATTGACGCTTCAATGCCAAGCCATCTCCATTCTCTCCGGCCTGAACTTTTTACGCCATTGATTCCGGCCGACAGACCATAACTTCCAAAAAAATATCTGTTGCCGGGAATATGATAAAATGTATCAATTGGATTGTCACCAGGTCCCCAGAGACTTGGCTGTCCCGTAGTATAATGGGAATTGTAAAAATCAGTCAGGTAATAATTGCCGAGTGATAAATTGGCGCCATAATAAGCCTGGCATTTGTCTAAATTATGGCTTCTGTAGATGCTGGCCTGACCTGCCCTGATCCAGTCCCAGCCCTTATCATTTGCTGAGCCGGTAGAAAAAAGGAGGCTGGCATAGACTGCACTTTTCAGGGAATCAGATTTGAGGGGAATCGTATGATACGTGTTTGTAATAGAATTCACCGGGCTCAGGTACATCCCCATGCGATGAGCCAGGCAGCTGCTCAACAGCAGGGCAACAAAGATTGAAATAAGTAATTTGCAGTTCAACGGCGGGGGTTCTGTGAAATCTAAAGTAAGATAGGACAGTAATCCGATCTCATGGGCTGCAAACACGGAGTTAAAATACATCTTTCGATAAATTTTGGTCGAAGACCAACAGTATAAGGGTTTACATTTAGTGCGACAATTATCAACTCTTCAAAAAACTCATGAATACCAAAAATCTCACCCGCCGCCTGTTTATCGAAAAGTTTGGAATAACAGCGGGTGCCGCCGCAACGGTGATTGCAGCTCCGTCCTTTCTAAACATCCCTGGGTTAAAGAAACCACATGATGGCAGAAAGCTCAATGTGGCGCTTTGTGGTTTGGGTAATTATGCTGAACTGCTCGCCGAGGGACTGGCAGTTTCACAATACTGTCGTTTGGCAGGCATCGTTACCGGACATCCGGAGAAAGCGCAGAAATGGGCAAAGGATTATAATATCCCGCAGAAGAACATCTACAACTATCAAAACTTCGATGAGATCAAAACAAACAAAGACATTGATCTGGTCTATGTTGTTGTGCCCAACGGACTGCATAAAGAATTTGTGATCCGGGCAGCGAAAGCCGGAAAGCAGGTCATAACCGAGAAGCCGATGGCAACTTCAGTAAAGGATTGCGAAGAAATGATCAAAGCCTGTAAAGATGCCGGCTTGTATCTGGCAGTAGGATACAGGCTGCACTATGAACCAACGCATTTGGAAATAAAAAGGCTCGGGCAGGAAAAAGTATTTGGACGGGTTCGTTTGATTGAAGCCGGCCTCGGTTACCAGACTTTCAATATTACAAACGAAGCAGAAGATTTAAAAAATTTTAATAAAAACGACCAGGGCGAATGGAGACTGAACAAGTCATTGTCCGGCGGCGGCCCCCTGATGGACCTGGGCATTTACTGCATTCAAAGCAGCCGTTATGTTTTGGGTGAAGAACCCATATCGGTAACGGCGCAGTTCGGACCTGTCCATAACAAAACCCGGTTTTCAGAAGTCGAGGAAACCATCACCTGGCAAATGGATTTCCCCGGCGGTGCGATGTCCAGTTGTGTGACCTCCTATGGATTTAATATCGACAGATTCTACGCATCGGCTGATGAAGGTTTTTTTGAACTCAGCCCCGGCCTTAGTTATGGACCATTCAGAGGGAAAACCAGCAAGGGCGAATTGAGTTTTCCAACGATCAACCAGCAGGCAGCACAACTGGATGGCATCGGCAAATTGATTTTGGAAAACAAACCCCTGCCCAGTCATATCACCGGCGAGGAAGGATTAAAGGACGTCAGAATTATTTATGCCATTTACGAGGCTGCAATTACCGGAAGGAAAATCTCACTGGTTTAGCGATTCTTACAGGAATGGATACATTCCGTTTACATAGCTTTCAGAATCATTGTATCACATGAAAAAGACGATTTCAATTCTTGCCTTGATTGTAGTCTGTAACATGTCTTTTGGACAAAACAAAATTTATGACAGCCTCAGGTATCAATTGCTCCTTATTGAGCAAGATGACCAGGGACCCAGAATGCAATTGGATTCAATCAGTGGACAATACGCCGGTGATTCTTCACTACTGATGAAACAACTTAGTTTCAATTCGAAGATCATGAAGTACAATGATTCTATTGACCTGCTTAAAGTCAGGTCCATTTTAGATAAATACGGTTGGCTTGGCCCAGACGAAATCGGAGATGATGGCTGTTCCACTTTGTTTCTTGTAATACAACATGCGGATTTAAAAACGCAGGAAAATTATTTGCCCACGATGCGGGCCGCAGTGAATGCGGGAAAGGCGAAGGCAAGCCGTCTGGCTTTACTTGAAGACCGGGTTGCTTTACGTCAAGGGAGAAAACAGATTTATGGGTCCCAGATTTATTTGAATGTTATAACAAAAGAAATGTACGTTTTACCTCTGTTAGATCCAAATAATGTGAATCTGCGTCGCTCAAAAGTGGGACTTCAATCGATGGAAGAATACATGCAGGGGAACTTCAATATGAAATGGGACATCTCGCAATATTATAAAGACTTACCTACTGCAGATTCACTCTTGAAAGCAAGCCATTTTTTAAATTGAGTAAGGTAAACAAGGCTGGATTTAACCAGCTATGGTTTTATCTGGAATGGCAATTCGTTTATTCTATTTTAATCTCAGCATATAACCGCCAAAAGTGCACGCCCAACCTGTATTCATATCCAGAAAATGAAATCCGGAAAAAGAATCGGTGGGCAGTTTGCAGCTAAGCGTCCAATTCGCGCCACCATCTGTGGTTTTGTAAATGGTATTTCTATCCAGGCAATACCCGTTTTTTGTATCAAAAAAATAGGGCATCATAAAATTTGTTGAAGCGGCGAGACAGTTTATCCAGGTGTTGCCGCCATTTGTCGTTTTAAGCAAGCCGGTTGGTGTAGCGCAATAACCGGTCAGGGTATCGAGAAATTGCATTTTATAATATCTCTGATCGTAAGTTGTTACATGTGCCGCTTTGAGTGTCCAGTTTAAACCGCCATCAGTCGAAACACTAAAGTCTCCACCCCCCATGGCGAATCCCCTGAGACTGTCCAGAAAATAAAATGGAAAATTTTGATTTGCGTTGGTCATTACGGATGTCCATTGATTTCCGGCATCAATGGTTTTTTTAATACCCGCGATCATGTCTGCGAAAAAGCCGGTGGTTATGCTGATGAACTGGAAATATATTACGGAACTATTGGGAAGATGTTCGAAGGCCCAGGATGCCCCTCCGTCTTTAGTTATTCCCAATACAGAAGGTCCCTGTGAAAAACCATTTTGATCGTCGATAAATTGCAGGTTGTATAAAAGTAGATTAGCGGTATTCGGAATTTTTGACCATGTAGTTCCGTTATCATGAGTTACAAGGAGACTGCTGTCACTGGCAATAAATCCATCTGTTTTTGTAGTGAACCAAATATCCTCCAGGTTATGTGCCACTCTTCCGATCCTGATCCAGTCGATCACCGTATCGAGTGGCACGGGATTATAAAGACTAACAGATAAACCAGGAGTATCTGTCGTGGGGTTTGTACTTGCAGGTGCTGTATTTGTTTTACTGCACGACTGGAAAAACATACATGCCAGCGTTATTAAAACTAAGATTCTCATCCTGCGGTCTTTTGGTTTATCAAGGGTAAAATACATATTTAGAAGGGAAATGGGAAATCGATCTCATCAGTAAATTATTGTACAGAAGTACGATATTTTTTACGGAAAGGTATTTTGGAGTCCGTTGCTCAAGTTTTATCCGGACATACGATTCATACCATCTTCGGACAGGTCCTCCTTCCTTAAGGATAACCAGCCGTGAGCCTGATCTCTGATGAATATCTAACAGGTTTTAGGTATTTCTGCCCGGGGAGGTGGGGTTCAGCAATGGCTAAAGGGATCCGGATTCCGGAATCTTGCTGAAATGTTTCAGCGTTGCCTTGAGTTCTTTGATTTCTCTGTATAGCATTTTAGCGGTTTCAAAATCTTCTTCCTGCTCAATGGCGTGGTCAAATTTTTCATTTTTAGCCTGAAGCTGAATTTGGAGGGAGATTCTTTCCCCATGTAAATGATTTGACTCCATTGTTGACCTACAATTTTTGTTCTTAAAAAAAAGTGGGCCGGATGGAAATCCAGCCCTGTCTAAATCCAATATCCTATGAAAAACCATTTGATAAAAGGCAAAAGGGATGCCAGGGCATTCCCGATTTAACAAACCTAAATGGCCAATGGCAAATCCTTCATGCCGGATAGTATTTCCCGCACCTTCTGCAAATGGAAGGGTTTGGCCAAAAAATAATCTGCACCGCGCTGAAAAGCTTCATGCCTGATGGCGTGATCGGTGGAAGCAGTAATAAAAGCAATTTTTGTTTGGGGTGACCGGGTCTTGAATTGTCTAATCAGTTCCAGCCCTGAACCGTCTGTCAGGCTGTTATCCAAAAACATTAGTGTGGGTAAAGATTCGAGCTGGGTCATCGCGTTCTGCAGCGTATACGCGCAGGAAACCGTGAAATTTTTACGAACACAAAATAAAGTCAAGATGTTACACAGGTCTTCCTCGTCGTCAACAATCAGTATATCCATAACCTCTTTAATTGGTAGGAGCAATAATTCAGCCCCAGGTTGCCTAACACGAATTTGTAATAGAAAGGGTAAGAATTTACTCCTCAATGACGTTTATTTACCCAACCTGGGAGATTAATAGTAATTATTTGCCAATCCCCTGGTGAGACAAGGGAAGAAATATTTGAAATAGTGCTCCATCTGTTTCGTTTGAATGAGCATTTATTTCCCCGTTGTGATTTACAACGATTTTTTTGCACAAAGCCAGGCCGATACCTGTTCCTGAATATTCACTTCGTCCATGTAAACGATGAAAAATCAAAAATATCTGATCTGCAAATTGTTGTTCAAACCCGATTCCGTTGTCTTTGATGCTGATTTTGCAATAGGGGATTCCCCGGATCAGCGTTTTATGGTTCATTATTTCCTCATCCGACGCCATCTCGGATGAAATGTTAATGACCGGTTCAATTCCATTCTTTGAAAACTTAAGTGCATTACCAATCAAATTGTTAAACAGCTGGTTAATCTGCAGGGGTATTCCTTCTATAACTGGCAGTTTATCAAAATGAATGACAGCCTTCTTTTCCTTGATCAGCAAATCAAAATCATCTATGATATTACTGACGATATTGCTGAGATTTACTTTTTCAAATGCTGAATCACCATGCAGGATTCTTGAAAAATCAAGTACTTCCCGGATCAGTGTCGACATGCGCTCTGAGGAATTTGTGATTTTCGTTATCAATTCCTGTGCATCCTGGGGTAAATTTTCGTTATGTCTCTCCTGAAGCATAGCGGAAAAAGTCCTGATTTTCCGGAGTGGCTCCTGCAAATCATGGGAAGCGATATAGGCGAATTGTTCTAAACTTTCATTAGAATAATTCAACTCGGCATTTGCCTTATTCAGCGAGTACGTTCTTTCCACCACCTTCTTCTCCAGCTCGGTGGAAAACAACTTTAAGTTTGCATTTATTCTTTTTTTCTCCGTAACGTCTTCAAAGGCCAGCAGGATGGATTTTTCCTCATTGTTATTCTGAAAAATCTGGGTGGCATTCAGCAACATGGTTCTGAAACCGATCACCGGAAATTCATGAGAGACTTCAAAGTCGACAATACTGAGTTTTTCAGGCAGTATTTTTTCAAGTATTTTTCGAAGTTTGGGTATATTCCATTGATTATTTCCCAATTCAAAAACCGTCTTTCCCTCGGTTTCTTCGGCCGTGGTTTTGAAATTGGTATAGAAAGATTTATTAGCGCTTTTTACCTGTAATTTTCCGTTCAGGATGATCAGAGGCTCCCGTATGGTTTTAACAATTGACTCGGCGTACTGCCGGGACAGATTTAATTGTTCGTTCCGTTCATATAATTCCTGGTTTACAATAATTAATTCCTCATTGCTGGTCTGCGACTCCTCTTTGGATGTTTCGAGTTCTTCATTCAGGCTCT
>DATCAO010000690.1:0-2782 GCA_036512575.1 Puia sp. | reverse complement strand
GCTCTTTGTCAAATTTACACCATTCAATCAGGTATCGTATTTTACTGTTGTTTGATGTGCATATGTGCTTTTTTGTCGGATAATCCAGGTGGTATTTTTTTAAGAAATCAATTATATATTTACCATACATCAATTGTTTATTTAACGAACTGATATATACCTCTGTGTTATCGGTCAGTGCACTTGCGTCGTTATATATTTTGTTATCTGTTTTTTTATGATAGTCAGAATACGAATTTCGCGAGTCCAGTTATTGATTAAGGCTTCGGCTGATTTTACTGTCTTGCCTCTAAACTCTCCAGAAATTCAATAACCACTTTATTGCTTTGATCTGGTTCGTCCTGCATGGTTAAATGTCCTGCGCCTTTAACCATTTCAAATTGAGCTCCCGGCACCAAGCTTTGATAATACTTTACGGTGGATGGACGAGCCTCATCAAATTCGCCGGCAATAAAGAGTGTGGGGACTTTAATTTCGCCGAGACGATCGGTGCGGTCATAGGTTTTTAATTCACCAGTTGCCGTGAATTCACTCGGTCCCCACATATACTGGTAACTTTTGCCTATTTGTGAAAAGGAACTGTCTATGTCGGCTGACCAGGGTAATTTTCTTGCCAGGAAATGTTCATAATAGACCTGGACAGCCTGTTTGTATTCTGGAACATCGAAAGTTTTACGCTGTTCATTTATTCGAATGGCATGTTGAATGGAATCCGGCAAGGTAGAAATTAATGAATCAGCATCTTTCAACCACATCGGAATACTGATAGCCGGGCTGCTCAGTATCAATGCTTTGATTCCTTCCGGGTTTTTCAGGTAGTAGTCTGTCCCAATCATAGTGCCCCATGATTGTCCATAAAGATAAAATTCTTTCAAGCCAAGAGCCTTAATGACCTGTCCTATTTCAGCCACATAATGTTCAGTGGTCATTAAACTGGTGTCACTGATTCTGTCCGATTTACCGCAACCCAGCTGGTCGTAAAAAATGATCTGACGGTCTTTGCCTAAGGCATCTAATGGTTTCAAATAATAGCTGGGAACGCCGGGCCCTCCATGCAAAACAAGAACGGGTGTTTTGTTTCCGGTTCCTGTTACCCGGTACCAAACCTTGCCTCCGTCAACAGGAATAAATCCTTCACCTGGTGAAAGCTGGTGTTGCTGCTGACAACTCATTATGCAAATCATTGAGATCAGCATGAGAACGCGCGCTAAAAGTGCAACTATCTTTTTCAATATGGTATCTTTTTAGTTGTCAGGCGGTACACGTTTTTTGATCTTAGATGTTTACTAATTATTTTGTAGTCTGGATGCCCATTTTCACGCCGAGCTTATCATATTCGATATCGTTTGGTTCCCATAGTTCAATCTTGTTGCCTTCCATATCCATGATATGGACAAATTTTCCGTACTCAACGGTTTCTATTTTGTCCACGATGGTTACGCTGTCCTTGCTCAGCTGAGCAATAAGCCCTTCCAGGTTCTCCACCCTGTAGTTAATCATAAAGTCTTTCTTGGAAGGCTCGAAGTATTTTGTTTTTTCGCCAAATGGACTCCATTGGGTGAACCCCTTTTTTGCCGAGTCTGCACCCTGTCTCCATTCAAAAACTGCCCCATACTGGTTTGTATTCAAACCCAGATGAACCTTATACCATTCCCTCATTTTTTTTGGGTCCTGGCATTTGAAAAAGATTCCACCAATACCGGTTACTTTTTTAGGCTGGGGCTGTTCATTGGCAATCCGTGAAATGAGGGACCTGAATGTGAACCCCAGTCCGAAGGAGGCGACAAGTGTGAGGGAGATTAATGCTTTTTTTCTCATGTTTGTAAGGTTGAAGTTTGTAAGGTGTCAACGATGCAGATTTTATGCATTCACGCTTCTGTCTTTACAAAGATCTGTGGTTTTAACATCACACTCTTTATTTTGATGGCTCATAGTAAAAAGTTACCGCACCACAACCAAATGTTTTTGTTTTCAGGAGTTTAAGATTGACTCTTTCCCTGATGTTCTTAAATAAAGCCAAGCCGCTTCCTAAGATTGTCGGCTGAATGCTGATTTGGTATTCATCAATTAAGTCAAGTTGCGTTAAGGCTACTATTAAACCCGGGCTGCCAACTAAAATATTTTTACTCCCATCATGGCGGGACCGCTTCAATTCTAAAACTTCTTCTTTAATGACTTCCCTTTTCAATATCGAATTTTTCCAAGGGACAATTTTCAGCGTGCGGGAGTAAACGATCTTTGAGATATTATCTATGAGTACTGCAAATTCATTCATGGGTTTGTTACCAGTGGGATTTTTTACTACTGTCGGCCAATAACTTTCCATCAGTTGATAGGTTATCCTTCCATACATGAGGGTATCTACATTACTTAATAATTCATTATAGTGTTGATGAATTTCCTCATCGGCGATCATTGCCGTGTGGTCGCAAAACCCGTCGAGAGTCATATTGATTGCCGCAATGAGTTTTTTCACATATTGTATTTAAGCAGTTTTGCCGCGCAAAACGCATAGTGTTTGAGGCCTTGTGCAGTTGGAGCGATTCATTCTATGACGATATTTTCTTCTCTATCAGCCACAGGTGACCAAATGGATCTTTGAATTCCGCCTGACGGTATCCATATTCATAATCCCTGGGTGGATTGATCAACGTTGCACCGGCGATTACCGCCTTCCTGATCAATTTATCTACATCATCAACGAAAAGGCCGATAAGGCAGGTTACACCTCCATTTTCAATGGGCTCAACCTGCCCTTTTTCCGGTCTTTCTTCGTGCAAAT
>DATCAO010000689.1:0-5938 GCA_036512575.1 Puia sp. | reverse complement strand
CCTTAAGCGAAACCTTTCTGCCCCGCTAAAGACCCGGTAAATGTTAAATTGTTGCATCGGCCGGGGTCGTTTTAACTTTCTGAAATATTCAACTCCCTGTCCTGATCCGAAGGATCCGTTCGTCATATGTCTTTATCAACTCAAAATGTATTTTATGAATGAATTTCTATTGATTTTCCGGAGAGACTTCGAAACCAGGGAAACCCAGCCTTCTCCCGAGCATTTGCAAAACATGATGAAGGACTGGCAAAACTGGATGGGGTCCATTGCGGCGAGAAACAAACTGGTGAGCTCGGGCAACCGGCTTGCCGACGATGGCAGGGTCGTAAAACCCGGCGCCCTCGTAACCAACGGACCCTATGTGGAAATTAAAGAAGCCATCGGAGGTTATATCCTGATCCGGGCTGAGTCGCTCGACGAAGCTGCAGAAATTTCCAAGGGTTGCCCGATCCTGACCATTGGCGGAAACGTGGAAGTGCGTACGATTGTTCCCATGACGCTTTAACCGGGACGATCATGCAGGAAAAAGAATTGCTTCCCCATTTATTCCGGACCGAATACCGTAAGATCATTGCGGTATTGGTCCGGCATTTTGGTTTTGAACAATTGTCGCATGCCGAAGATATCGCCAGTGATACCTTCCTGATAGCGGCAGAAACCTGGGGACTCAAAGGGCTACCCGATAACCCGGTGGCCTGGCTGTATGCCGTCGCTAAGAATAAAGCGCGCGACCTGCTGAAACGAAACCAGGTTTTCCTTCAGAAAGTATCTGTTGCCATAAAACAGGATGCTCAAATAATACCTGATACCGATATCGATCTTTCGGATGAAAATATCCGGGACAGTCAGCTCCAGATGATGTTTGCCATTGCAGATCCGGTACTCTCCCTTGAATCACAAATTGCACTGACCCTGCGCATCCTCTGCGGATTTGGTATTGAAGAAATCGCAGATGCTTTTTTAACCGGTAAGGAAACCATTCACAAAAGACTTAGCCGGGCAAAAGAAAAACTTCGGGCAGAAAAAATAAAAATCCGTTTACCTGCAGTCACCGAGCTCAGCCAGCGCGTGAACGCCGTATTGACCAGCTTATATCTGTTGTTTAACGAAGGATATTATTCAAGCAGCCAGAATACTGTATTGAGAAAAGATTTTTGCCTGGAAGCCATGCGCCTCACCCTGCTCCTTGTCGAAAACGAACAGACGAACCAACCGCGCGTTGAAGCATTGTTTGCCCTGATGTGTTTCCATGCATCAAGATTTGATGCAAGAACAGACGAAAATGGGGAAATCATCCGCTATGATGAACAGGATACTGCCCTTTGGAATGAAGAACTGATATCGAGGGGACATTACTATTTAAACCGGGCTTCGCGGGGCAGGGAACTGAGCCGGTATCATGTGGAAGCGGCGATTGCCTACTGGCACACGATAAAAAATGATGGTGAAGAAAAATGGGAAAACATTCTTCAGTTATATAATCAGTTGCTCTGCCTGGAATACTCTCCCGTTTCCGCACTCAACCGGACCTATGCCCTGTCAAAAATTTACGGGAAAGCCGCGGCCATAGATGAAGCGGAAAAACTGGGTTTAACCAATAATCATTTATACCATGTACTACTGGGGTGGCTGTATACCGGCTTGAACGACCAGAAAGCGCATGAGCACCTGAACCTGGCACTTCGACTCGCCAAAACGGAAAAGGAGCGGTTGCATATTCAGAAAGAGCTGAAGAAAGTATGAGAGTATGGGAGTATGGGAGTGTGGGAGTATGATACTGCCTTCGGCAGGATAAAATCATTTTCCAATTTGGAAATTCAAAAGTTTGGCTGCGCCTTCAACGGAATCAGACTCCCCCACTCCCCCAACTCCCAGACTGTTCTATGCTTCCTTGTTGCTATGCATGAAACCCGAAAGTTTTTCTTCAACCGTTTTTAATATATCACTGCCGCCGGACTGCGCCTGGGCAAACAATTCCGCGCCCTTGGTCCTGATGGTATTGCCGATGGCTGCCGCATCGAGGTGTTCGTGAAGTGAAGCGGGAATTTTTGATTTAACATATTCCATAATGTGATCAACAGCTCCCTTTGCCTGGTCGGCGGTCAGGCCGACTTTTTCCTGTAGCGACTGAATTAATTCGTTCATAAAAAAAGATTTAGACAGGAAATGTACCACAAATCCCGAAATGCAATATGGAATTTGATGGAATTTACAATTACTTTACCGGGTATCTTACCGAATCTGATCCCGAATGATTTTATCGACGTTGTCATGTTCACTTTACAGTAGTTAATCGCAAAACAATTACGGCATGAGGCGCCAGTTCACGGGTAAAATTTTTATTCGCAAGTACAAATCCGGATTGCTTTTGCCACAGGTCCTTAAAGGCATATGGTTCGCTATCCAGGTGAATATCGATTCCGGAAAAATTATCTTTGAAGACCAGATCTTTCCAGGTCAGATTTATTTTTCTCATAGTTTCTGTCCGGTTAAAAAAACAGAGGGCCAGACCTTTATTTTTTAAAGGCTTGACCCACAATTCGACACTATCGGGCAAATCCATTTTGAAAGCAGCAATCCCCAGGCTGTCCTGGTCGACGGCGATCATTTCCTTATTGGTTAAAATGCTGCGTGTTTCTGCGGACATCTTACGCAAATCATTTCCCGCAGCAAGCGGGGCGGCCAGCATACACCAGAGTGAAAAATGGGCCTTGTCTTCATCATAACTCATACCGTTCCCTACCTCAAGCATATCCGGATCGTTCCAGTGATTCGGTCCGTTATATTGGCGAATGGCTTCCTGCAAATTCAAAATACTGACTACCGATTGTGGCGTCCAGTTACCCTGAGGTTTTCTGACAATGAAGTTGGCACTGATGTCGCCAGTTGACCGGTACAATTCGCCAACGCCTCCGGCCCAGAGCCAGGGTTTATGGTCGCCCCATTCACAGATGCTGAACACGATGGGCCGGCCCGTGGCGCGCAAAGCAGCGCTCATGGTTTTATAGGCTTCGGGTGCATAAAGGCTGTCGGTATTACACCAGTCATATTTCAAAAAGTCGACACCCCAGGATGCATACAGTCTCGCATCTTCATATTCATGCCCACGGGTACCCGGATAACCTGCGCAGGTTTTGCTGCCTGCACAATTATATATTCCGAATTTCAATCCTTTCGTGTGCACATAATCAGCGAAAGCCTTCATGCCATGCGGAAATTTTACGGGATCGGCAATGATGTTTCCATTCTGATCCCTTTCCATGGCCATCCAGCCATCGTCCAGAACAAAATACTGGTAACCCGCATCCCGCATGCCCGAGCTTACAAATACATCCACCATTTCCCTGAGCATCTGCTCGTCGATTTTTGTCTGAAACGTGTTCCAGGTATTAAAACCCATAGGTGGTGTGGGTGCCAGTTTCCCGGTAAGCAGCAGGCCATTGGTTTTTCCAATGGCATACTGTTCGTTATACTGGCTCCAGGCAGGCAGGGATATAACAGATATCAGCAGGAAAATGCAAACGTTTTTCATCAGTCTCATGTTTGAAAGTTTTAAGGTGATTCCGACAACTTAATCGGGATATTTTTTGTCGTTGATATACTGGATGATGCCCAGAAAGCTTTGTTCATTGATCTCAAGTTCGTTGAGGGCGAAGTATTCGTTAATTAGTTTCTCCTCTTCTTTGAGTACGCGGCGAACGACACTTTCCTTAAGATTCACTCTCTTGTAGATCGTATTTCCCGGATACAGTAGGTAGTACTCATAAGTGTCGGCATATTCATCATATCTTTTGCCTTCACTGGCGTACCCGTCATTGCCATATGCGGAGCGGGTGCTTTTAGTAAATAACCTTTTATACAGTGAATATCCTTTTTCAGATTTATAGATGGGTATCAGGTAATATCCCTTACTGATCCAGGGAATTTTTTCAAATGAATAAATAACATTATTCTCCACAATTTCAAAGCTGGATACAGAGTCGATCGGGTAAGTCCACTGTTTGGCATATTGATCCATAACATATACCAGATTCTTTACTTTATCGTAGTTGAACAAAAGAAACTCATTCTGTTCAGGAATCTGTTTGTGGTTCCAAAGCACGACGTACCCACGACACCATTTTTTTGTGAGATATAAGTTCCCTGCGTCCCCTTTTTGCTGGTCAGTAAAAACGGGAATCATAACCCTTCGGGTTTGGGTGCCGGGCGCCGGAGACAATTCGCCGTCCTGGGCAGAACCGCGAGCCGGCAATATCGCTATATATAAGATCGTAAAAAATAGCCACGGATTCCTTATCCTTTGCAGAACATCCACTTTGTGAGTTTTACCTTACCATAACAAATTTAACAAAAGCAAACGGGATCCGTATTCATCAGAACCAAATGTATTGGTAAACCACGGTGAAAGCCGTATAATTCTGACCCGCCCGGGTAGCCACACCGGTATTGAGCATGGCCTTCAAAGACTGATGGACGTTCAATGGAACGGAAAACGTAGCGCCCGCCCGCCAGTTCTGCTGTGTGTCGTCCCGCTGCACGCTGTTAAGGGTAGTCTGTCCCCCCACCGCAAACCCCCCATTGAGGGCAACCCACATTTTGGACTTAAAAACATAGTCGATATGTGCCTGGAAGGCAAACAGCGGTTTTTGATCCAACTGACTGTTTTTAAAAAAGTTGTTGTTGTTTGTGAAAAACCAGACGCCGGTATACATTTCATAATACAACCGCCCTTCGCGGTGTGAGAATCCGATTTCCGGTTTAAAGCCCCAGCGGTTTGCACCCAGGTTGATCAGCTTGTCCGGAAAGTATTGTCCAATGGGAACCGATATCACAATGCTTGCACCCAGTACCGTATGTTCCTGGAACAGGCGGAATTCCTTCGGGGAAAGGACCGGAGATCCGAGCAGGTTTAAACCGAACTTTATTTTTCCGTCAAGTAATCCACTACGGGTACCGCTGGTATCGTTCCCATAAAATTTGGCCGTACCATCCAGAAATCCATAGGGAAGGGCTGCCTGAATCCTGGCCAGCTTATTAAAGAGCGCAAAAGTCTGCACGTACCCGAGATTGATTACTGAAGTGGTCACGTTCAGATCCTGAACCGGTGAAGTAATATCGGCCACAACATTTCCTGTTGAGAAAGTATAGGATAAGGCTGCCGCATGCATGCCTTTAGGTACAACTGAATAACTCCGCGCTTCCAGGTCCTGCGCATCAATCCGGTTACAAAAAAACAGGGTAAGTGAGAAAGCAGTTATGATTTTTACCATATGGTTCATGCAGCTATTTCAGGCCTAATAAATGTAAACTTTTATCTCCACAATAAAACAGCCGGCTGATCCGCGGTTTGAGAGATTGATTTTATTAATTCTTCAAAAATCGTCCGTTGTTTTCCGCAATTTTTACTGAATAACGGGTCCCGGATCCTAAAACTGGGGAATCATCGCGTTCGCCATCGCCGAATACTACCGGATCAGCAACTAATAACAATTCATGATGACCTAAGGCAAAATCCCGTTTCTCCATCGCTTCCTGCCTAACTAGCTTTAATCATGGCCCCACAGATCAAATACTTTTTGAACGCTGATAAATCCCTTCACCCGGATAAAAAGGCCAGGGTTTCCCTGGTCCTGGGGGTATCAGCGATCTTATTCATGCTGTTTCCATCTTATACCCTGATGCTGGAAATCCTGCCGGGCATCCTGGCCATTCGATATGGCAGGGTGGCCATCAAAAATGGCACTGCAAAAAAAGCAACCGCTTTCTCCGGCCAGGTGTTGGGCATCATCGTGCTGTCCAGTTTAATCATGGAGATTGTTTTGGCACTCATGCTGCTGCTCATCCGGCACGCCTGGGAATGATCCGTCATCAGTAGTTTCTATTTGCACCTGCATCTAGAGTTTCAGGTACTGGAACATTTTCTGGTATTCAGGTTTAT
>DATCAO010000688.1:0-4104 GCA_036512575.1 Puia sp. | reverse complement strand
GAACTGGTTGTCGGTCACAATCACCTTATGATGAAGCCTCCTGCCGAAATAAGCCTGACGGCTTCGGAACAGGGGTTCGAAAAAACGAAAATGCACACCGGCCTCTTCCAGTTCACGGATAAATTTTTTGGGGAGTTTCTGCGAAGCGTATCCGTCGGCCATAAGGTACACGGCCACGTTCCGTTTTGCCGCTTCCTTCAGGGCTGTACTGATTTCCCTGCCGGTTTCGTCGTCATCAAAAATATATACCTGGAGCTGAATGATCCGTTCTGCTCCGTTGATCAGGTGCAGGAGCTGATCAAAATAAGGCCTTCCCCCGCGGATGAGTTTTATTTTATTCTGCGAAATATAACCGGGATCGGCTCTTTTCTGCCTGCCCATCCGTTTCGGGACGATTTGACGATGCATCGTGTAAATGTCCTGTAAAATAAGCCATTATCGTCTAAGTCCGGCGGTTCGCGGCCGCGTTCCGGATTATTTTATTTTCTTCTGATATACATGAGATCGTAGGTAACCGATGCTGTTTTGCCATGGGCATCGATTACGTCCTGGTATTGCCGGACAGAGTCGCGACTGATGAAATAAAAAATAAAATTTCCTTTAATCTTTTCTCCTTTTGTGTTGGTTGTTTCATAGGTAAAGTGCATGCGCCCGTTAGAGAATTCACCCTGGTCATAATGCTGCCTGTCTGAGGGTCCGTCGGAGCCAATCCAATCCTGTTTCCATTTGCCGCTGACCGTATCGTAATAATTAAAACTCTTACCTGAATAAGCCCGGGCAGAACTATAATTTTCCAGAATGGCACAACCGCCGGCCATCGATTCGATGTGGCTATAACCGGCCAACGAATCTGTGCCGGTACGGTAACAGGTCCAGTCGCCGATCCAAAAATCAAAATCATGATTTCGCGGATTGCTGCCGCAGGGATTGTCCTGGGACGTTCCCAGGTTCGCTTCACTTTCAAAAACCGGTGAAGAATGACGGATACTGTCGTATTTCATTTTTGCGCCTGCCCAATTCTTTTTTGCATAGCGTGAATCGCCCGACCAGGATTTAGTCACTATCGAGAAAAATAAAATCAGTATGGTCATTTTTTTCATCCGGAAATATTAAGGAACAGAAATGTATTAGATAATCTGTTTGAAAAATAAAAAATCATCATTAATCCCCCCGCGCAGGGGATTTTTTTTTGGGTATCGGGCTGCAGTCGCACTTGTTAATATTTTTAATATGACTGATCCGGGGTAAAAAAATTAACAGGATGTGGTGATGCGATCGATGCACTTAATAATATTCAGGAACTAAAATAAATGATCAGCGATGAAAAATTATTGTTCAGACCGCTTTTTTAATGCATGGAGAATTTGGCGCCGAAAGGGGTACAGCGATTCACGTCACCCGGCTGTCTTAACAAATGATGTTGTTTGAAAGGACTGAATGAATAAATGATGATTTACTGCCATGTTAACCGGGGGATAATCCGGATCCATTTCAGAGGATTTAAAAAGTAAAAGACCGATTATGAGAAATTTACTAATCATGTTGTGCGTATTCATTTCATTTTCTGCATTGGCACAAAATGAAATGGCGTCGGGAAAAATTTCCAACCCGAAGGGTGAGCCGGTTTCCTTTGCTACTGTTGCGGTAAAAGGAACCAAGATTACTGCCGTTGCGGATGCGGATGGAAGTTTCCGGATTAAAGCCAAACCAGGCCAGACCCTGGTGATTTCCGCGGCATCCTACACGACCAGGGACTATGCAGTGCAGGGTCTGACAGGGAATGATGTGATATTGCAGACCGGCTCGGCTTCCTTAAATGAAGTGGTGGTGGTTGCCCTGGGTCAGAGTAAGAGTAAAGCTCGAGTTGGTTATTCAACTGCAACTTTTAATACAGATGTGATCAACAAAGTCTCTCCGGTGAGTATGATGGACGGACTGAGCGGAAAAGTAGCCGGCGCGGACATTTCCAATGTGAGTGGAACACCGGGTGGCTCAACCAAAGTGGTGCTTCGCGGATATGGGGTTATCGGTGGCGGGAACAATCAGCCGCTTTATGTGATAGACGGGATACCGCTGAGTGATGGAACCGTTAATATAGGCGTAGCTGGAGGCAATGGCCCGGCTTTGACGGATTATGGAAATGGCATGACCGATGTGAATCCAAATGATATCGAATCCATAACTGTATTGAAGGGGACTTCTGCTTCATCCTTATATGGATCGGTTGCAAAAAATGGTGTCATCCTGATTACGACGAAAAAAGGAAAATCCGGGAAACTTACTGTGGCATTGTCCAGTTCGTTCAACGCCTCCATTGTTGGAAAATTACCGGATGAACAAACTCAGTTCGGACAGGGATGGGCCGGTGTATCAGATATCACGCAGAACGGAAGCTGGGGCCCTGCCCTGGACGGACAAATGCATCCATGGGGAGCCACGGTAAACAATTCACAGCTGGTAAAGCCCTATGCATTTCAGAAAAACAGCATCAGGGATTTTTATGACGTGGGTACAGAATACAACAACACGATTTCCCTGTCCGGAGGAAATGAAAAAACCAATTTCTATTTCTCCTACGGAAATGTAACCAGCAACGGCATCCTGCCTGGTAACTACGACAAACTGCAGAGAAACAATTTTAACGTCCGTACCAGTAGCACGTTTGGAAATCTCAACATGGCTTTTTCGCTGAATTATATTAACCGTCATCTCACCACGCCTGCCAAGTTCTCCCTGGGCGGCCTGGGAAATGATTTGTTTAATAATATCCTGCAAATCCCGGTTGATATGCGGATAAAAGATTTCAGTCTGTATAACAACCAGTTCTTTAACACAGACAATTACTTTACGCCATTTGCAGAAAATCCTTATTATGACCTTACGCAGAACGGAAGTGACCAACTACAAAACCGGGTTTACGGTAAAGTAGACCTGACCTATAAATTTACACCGCAGCTGTCAGCAGAATTCAGGGTTGGCGGAGATTTTACAAACGCAAATACAGCCATCTGGAATGCGGTGAATGCGCCTTCACCCGGAAGCTGGAACGCTGGAAATAATCCGGCCGGTTCGGCAAGGCAGCCTGACATCGGATCTTACCAGCAGCAGTCGGATTACGCCGGACTTATTGACGGGGATTTCATTGTGAAATACGAAAAGGAGCTCAATTCAAATTTTTCCCTGGATGCCCTGGCTGGTGTAAATTATTATCAGTCCAAGACCACCGACCAGGTTACGGCCATTCAGGGTCTGACGATTCCGTTATTTTATAACCTGTCCAATTCCAACAGTCCCCCAACCGGAGCGAATACTTCTTTTGAAAAAAGGCTGATTGGTGTGTACGCACAGGCAACATTGGGATTCAAAGACCAACTGTATCTGACAGTCAACGCGAGAAACGACTGGTCGAGTACGCTGCCGATCGACAACAACAGTTTTTTCTATCCGGGCGCCAATTTATCCTGGATCGCTTCCAATACATTCGATATGCGCAACGGTGCCATTTCTTTTTTGAAGTTTAGGGCAGCGTATGGCGAAACAGGAGCTGATGCTCTTCCTTACCTGATTTATCCCACCATCCAGCAGGGTAATATTCCTGCTACAACGGGTATACCCTACGGACAGATTTTCTTCCCCATCGCGGGCATCAATGGATTTACGATTACACCAACAATCGGTAACCTGGATCTGAAGCCGATTATTACCAAGGAGCTGGAATTGGGTTTTGAAGCAAAATTTTTTGATAACCGTTTAGGAATTGATGCGGCTGTGTACGACAAACAGACAGACGGACAAATATTTAATGTGCCCATTTCACCTTCCAGCGGATATAGTGCATTGGTGGAAAATGTGGGCGTGGTCAGTAACAAGGGTATTGAATTAACGTTAAATGCCACCCCGGTCAAGACCAGGGACTTTACCTGGACTCTGAATTATACGTTCGCCAAGAACAACAGTGATGTGGTGAGTCTGACCAATGGACTCAACAAAGTTCAAATCGGCAGCGACGGATTGTCCGGGGGAATGGAATTCGATTTATTCCCCGGCAAACCGGTAGGCGTATTTTACAGCCCGGCGCCGGTTTATTCGCCAAATGGAAAAATA
>DATCAO010000687.1:0-5610 GCA_036512575.1 Puia sp. | reverse complement strand
GCATCCACTTCGGGTATTTCTTTTTCCAGATCTTCCCGGTATCGCTGACTCAGGCAACCCGTTACAAATACCTTGTCGAGGCTGCCTTCCTTTTTGAGCGCAACCTGCTCAAGTATGGTATTCACCGATTCCTCACGGGCTTTATCTATGAAACCGCAGGTATTGACGACAACAATATTGGATCCCCTTTTTGTCGATTCATGAGCTACATCAATCCCATTGGCACGCAACTGACCACTGAGCACTTCGCTGTCTACCATATTCTTGCTGCATCCGAGGGTAATAATATTCACTTTATCCCTCAGGATTGATTTCGTTTTCATGCGGGGCAAAATTAAGACATTAGGATGAAAGGAAATGACATGAGGATTCATGCTAAAACATGCACGCTTAAAGCCTAATACTTAAATTACTATCTTCGAAACCCATGAATAAACAAGAGTCGTCAGCAGGCTTATTTCAAAAATTTTTTAATAGTGAAAAGGCGGGCGGATTGATCCTGATCTGTTGTACGGCCTTTTCTCTGTTATTAGCTAATTCTCCGCTGGGCCCGGAATTTACCCATTTCTGGCATCATTCTGCCACCCTCCGATTTGCAAATATTACGATACCCTTTAGCATTGAAGAGTGGATCAACGACGGGCTGATGACTATATTTTTTTTATTAGTAGGCCTTGAAATTGAAAGAGAACTGTATATCGGTGAATTATCCGCACTTAAGAATGCTGCCCTTCCGATTCTGGCCGCGGTCGGGGGCATGGTTGTTCCTGCGCTCATTCATTATGCATTCAACCACGGAAAGCCCGAACAAGCGGGTATCGGCATTCCGATGGCAACAGATATTGCATTTTCCCTGGGTGTTCTTTCTCTGATTGGAAAGCGTATACCCATTTCCCTGAAGGTTTTTCTGACAGCACTGGCCATAATCGACGACCTTGGTGCTGTAATCATCATCGCGATTTTTTACACCAATACTTTTTCTTTTATTTATCTGGGTCTGGCCATTGGACTTTTTGGGTTGCTGATTTTTTTTAACCGCTTGAGGGTTTATACACTGTGGGCTTATCTGCCAGCCGGCCTGCTGCTCTGGTATTTTCTTTACAAGTCAGGAGTACATCCTACACTCAGCGGTGTCTTACTGGCGTTTGCCATTCCATTTCGTAAAGGTCAGAAAAATCAACCTTCGTCCATGCTGCAGCACCAGCTGCACACGCCGGTCAACTTCATAATCATACCGCTTTTTGCTTTGGCCAATACGGCCATACACCTGCCCGCTCAGTGGAAGGATGAAATCCTCAGTTCAAACAGTCTGGGCATTTCTATAGGTCTCCTGTTGGGTAAACCCCTCGGAATAACCTTGTTTAGTTCACTGGGTATTTTTTGGGGGATTGCCCGAATGCCGGATGGCATGAATACAAATAAATTGATCGGTATGGGGTTATTGGCCGGTATCGGATTTACGATGTCTATATTTATCAGTAATCTGGCCTTCTCAAACGCTCCGGAATTGATTCAAAATTCAAAAATCGCGGTGTTGATCGCTTCGGTCCTGGCGGCCATTCTCGGATGGATCGTTCTTAAAACAGATCTTCGAAAATCTGAAATCAAAGGAGTTGTTCTTTAAAAAGACTGTCTACAAATTCATGACTGTCGAAAAGAAGCAGGTCCCCGATTTTTTCGCCGACTCCGATATATTTCACCGGGATCTTAAACTGACTGGCAATGGCGAGCACCACGCCCCCCTTGGCGGTTCCGTCAAGTTTGGTGATGGCCAGTGAAGTTACATCAGTTGCGGCTGTAAAATGCCTGGCTTGTTCCAAAGCGTTTTGACCGGTACTGCCATCCAATACCAACAGAACTTCCTGAGGCGCATCCGGTAAAAGCTTTTTCAAAACCCTTTTAATTTTACTGAGTTCTTCCATCAAATGGGCTTTATTGTGCAGCCGGCCGGCAGTATCTATAATAATCACATCAGTGCCCCGGGATAATCCGCTTTGTAATGTATCGAAAGCCACAGATGCCGGATCTGCACCCATTCCCTGTTTGACTATGGGAACACCTGCCCTCTCACTCCAAATATTCAGTTGGTCTGTTGCGGCAGCTCGGAAGGTATCCGCCGCACCCAGCAAAACACTATAACCCGCTTTTTTGAAATTGTGGGCCAGTTTGCCAATGGTGGTGGTTTTGCCCGCACCATTCACACCCACAACCAGGATGACGTAGGGTTTCTGTTCCGGCACTTCAAAATTCCTGGTATTTTCGGCACCACTTTCCTTAAGCATCTGTTCAATTTCATCCCGCAATATGCCATTCAACTCTGCTGTGTTGAGGTATTTATCACGGGCAACTCTTTTTTCAATGCGTTCGATGATCTGGATCGTCGTTTCTACGCCTACATCAGCTCCGACAAGCGCTTCTTCCAGATTGTCCAGCACTTCTTCATCCACGGTAGTTTTGCCCGCGATGGCCTTCCCGACCCGGGTAAAAAAACTCTCCTTGGTCTTCTGAAGGCCCTCGTCCAGGGTTTGCTTTTCCTTTTTCCCAAATAGTTTATCAAAAAATCCCATCTCGGCTTTTTATGTGGTTACTAAAGAAAAAAAGCCGCTCCGGTAGGGAACAGCTTGGATAAAAATGTTTAGTCAGAATTATTTCTGGGCCAGAAAGGATTTGATCTTGTCCTTATGAACAATCGCTTCCTTAAAAGTGTAGGCACCTGTTTTCGGACTGCGAACAGCCTTTATTACTTTAGTCCAGTTCTTTGCTTCAGCCGCTGCACGTGCATCTTTGGTCTTGATCGCGGTCTTTGCTGCTTTTGCCATGATTATTTAATTTCTTTATGAACGGTTACTTTCTTTAAAATCGGGTTGAATTTTTTCAGCTCCAGTCTTTCCGGAGTATTCTTCTTATTCTTTACGGTAACATACCGGCTGGTACCTGGTTTTCCACTGGTCTTATGCTCAGTACATTCCAGAATCACCTGAACCCTGCTTCCTTTCTTTGCCATTTTTGCTGAATTTATAAATTTATGGGCTGAACGCTTATTAGATCTTTTCCCCCCCTTTACGTAATTCCTTAACTACCGCATAGAGCCCTTTTTTGTTAATCGTCCGGATACCTTCAGTAGAGAGTTTCAGGGTCACCCATTTGTCTTCTTCAGCGAGGAAGAATCGCTTCTGCTGCAGGTTGGGTAAAAACCGGCGTTTCGTCTTAATATTAGAATGGGAAACGCTGTTTCCGGTGATTGGCCGCTTACCTGTTAACACACATACTTTGGACATACTATCGGAATTTTGGACGGCAAAGGTCGGGATAATTCCCAGATTTTCAAAGAAAACATTTGGCAATTTGGGCGTCCCGGATATCCCCAAAATTGAAAATATGTTAATAACGGGTCGGGAGCAGGCTAATGGGTTGTTTCAACTCCTTTACCCCGATGGAGAATTCTCCAAATCCCCTGATTTTCCAATGGCCAATTAGCTGTTTAATAATTAATTAATTTTCCAATCACTTCCCTTTCAATACTTTGCAATAAAGCGGTAAGATGTCTGTTATGAAAAGAAAGACGATTCCAAGAGATATCAGCTGGCTGGCTTTTAATGGCAGGGTACTACAGGAGGCTGCTGATCCTTCTGTTCCTCTTCGGGAAAGGGTTAGATTCCTGGGTATTTTTTCCAATAACCTGGACGAGTTTTTCCGGGTCAGGGTGGCTGCGCTGAACCGAATGAAGGAATACAGTGGCAAAGGCAAGCTGAATATGCATATGGAAACAGCTCCTGAAAAAATCCTGCTGCAGATCCAATCCATAGTACTCCAGCAGCAGGAAAGATTTGATGAAATATGGCGCAATATTTACCAGGAGATGAAAAATGAAAAGATTTTCCTGGTGACAGAAAAAGATCTCAGTAAAGACCAGCAGAAATTTGTCCAGACTTATTTTGAGGAAGAAGCCCGTGCCAATATCATTCCTCTTATGATTCAAAGCATACCCCAATTCCCCTATTTGCGGGAAAAATCCATTTATCTGGGGGTAGTGCTTTCAAAAAAGGCGCCTGAAAAAGAAGAGAAAAAATTTGCCCTTATCGAAATTCCCAGCCGGCTTCTGGGTCGCTTTGTCCTGCTGCCTTCGCCTTCCCCTGATGAGCATTATATCATGTTGCTGGAAGATGTGGTACGATATAACCTAAAGAATATTTTTTCCTATTTCGGCTACGATCGTTATCGCTCCTGGGTGTTCAAAGTAACCAAGGATGCAGAAATTGATATAGACAACGACCTGTCCACTACCCTGATCGAGAAAATTGAAAGGGGGCTAAAAAACCGGCGTAAAGGCAAATTCGTTCGATTCGTGTATGACAAGGAAATGGATACTGACCTGCTGGATTTTTTGATCAAAAGCCTTTCGCTTGCAAAAAGAGGCACGACCATACCCGGGGGACGCATTCACAATTTCAGGCACTTCATCGATTTTCCTGATGTGTTTCCACGCAAGGGCCATCGAAAGAAACCGTTTCCGCACCCGCTGGTCAGCCGGTCGCACCGTGTTACAGACGTGGTGCTTCAACAGGATGTAATGCTGCATTTTCCCTATCATTCCTTTAATGCCGTGATTGATTTGCTGCGCGAGGCGGCGATAGATCCCGACGTCACGACCATTAAAGTGACCTGTTACAGACTGGCATCAAATTCCAAAGTTATAAATGCCCTGATCAATGCGGCAAGGAATGGTAAACAGGTTACAGCGATGATGGAATATCGGGCGCGTTTTGATGAAGAAGCAAACCTGGAATGGAAAGACCGACTGGAAGAAGAGGGTGTAAAAGTTGTGGATGTGATACCCAATATGAAAGTGCATTCCAAACTCTGCGTGATTAAAAAAAAGAAAGGATCCCGTTCCATGTATTATGGATTTGTCAGCACGGGTAACCTCAATGAAAAAACAGCGACTATGTATAGCGACCATTGTCTGCTCACTTCCAATCGCCACATCATGGCCGATGTTAACCGCATGTTTGTTTATATGGAAAAATGGAAGAATGGTCTGGCTCCTTTAAAAGCGTGTAAAACCCTGCTCCCCTGCCCGATTTACCTGCGCAAGGAATTGTACCGGATGATAAACTCAGAAATCAAATCGGCAAAAAACAAAAAGCCTGCGGGAATTACACTGAAAGTGAATTCACTTTCTGATGAGGAACTGATCTATAAATTATATGAAGCAGCCCGCGCCGGTGTTGAGATCCGCCTGATCGTTAGGGGAATATTCTGTATGATGCCCGAAAACCCAAAGTTTAAAAAACCGGTTACAGCGATAAGCATACTGGATGAATACCTTGAACATGCCCGCGTATATATTTTTCACAACCAGGGCAAAGAAAAAGTTTATATATCTTCGGCAGACTGGATGGTACGCAATATGGATCACCGCATCGAAGCGACCTGTCCGGTGCTGGATGCAGGAATCCGCAACGAACTGAAGGAAATTCTGCAGATTCAACTTTCCGATAATGTGAAAGCCAGGTGGCTCGACAATAATCTGCAGAATCATTATAAAAAAGATCAATCGAAAAAAGTGCGTTCACAAATCGAAACATATCAATATCTGAATCAAAAAGT
>DATCAO010000686.1:0-3521 GCA_036512575.1 Puia sp. | reverse complement strand
GTTCTTTTTTATCCGGATCTGTGAAAACATCAGTATGGCCATTTGAATACAGGATTTCAGTTCACCGAAGGCTGGAAATAAAATCTCCTTGGTGAGTTGCATGTCGCGATGGTAACCGGAGGGAAGATTATTCATGAGCAGGGTGAGTTCGTTGGGAATGGCCTGAATCCGGTTGCACCTGGCGCGGATGAGTTCAAATACATCCGGATTCTTTTTATGCGGCATGATGCTGCTACCTGTGGTGAGCTCATCCGGAAAAGAAATAAAGCCAAAGTTCTGGTTCATATACAAACAACAATCCATTGCAAGGCGGGAAAGGGTTGCTGCAAGGGCAGCCATGCCGAATGAAACCATTTTTTCAGTTTTTCCACGACTCATCTGGGCATATACGACATTAAAATGCAGGTTTTCAAATTCCAGCAGTTCAGTGGTCATTGTACGGTTCAAGGGTAAGGAGGATCCGTAACCCGCGCCACTTCCCAGCGGATTTTTGTTGACGACCCGGTATGCGGCGGCGAGCATTTCAAGGTCGTCGATTAAACTTTCAGCGTAAGCTCCGAACCAGAGTCCAAAAGAAGAGGGCATGGCAATTTGCAGATGTGTATAACCGGGGAGCAGGTCGTTTTTATATTGATTGCCCAGGGAGACCAGTAAATCGAAAAGACTTTTTACTTCAGTTTTAAGCTGCAGAATCTCTGCGCGAAGAAATAGTTTTATGTCGACCGCAACCTGGTCGTTGCGACTGCGTCCGCTATGAATTTTTTTGCCGGCTTCTCCAATCCTGCGAGTTAAAATCAATTCAATCTGCGAATGCACGTCCTCCACACTTTCCTCGATACGGAACCGGCCCTCTGCTATTTCCTTTTCAATATTTTCAAGTTCTTTCAATATCAGTCGGGTATCTTCTGAAGAAAGCATCTGAACGGATTCCAGCATTTTGACATGAGCCACCGACCCCTGCACATCATATTTTGCCAGGATGATGTCAAATTCCTGATCACGCCCCACCGTGAATTTTTCAATCAGCGCATTGTTGTCCGTCCCTATTTTATCCCAGAGTTTCATTTTTTACACTTAAAGCTCAAAGCTAAAGGCCTGAGGCTTTTTATAATTGTTAATTATCAATTGTTAACGCTAATATTTTAATATTCACTCCCATACTCTCATACTTGTGAAAAGCGGTCAAATAAATTCATCAAGCAACTTCACGTAAGTAGTAATGCCTTCCTTAATTTCATCAATATAAATATACTCATCTGCCGTGTGACTTCTGGCTGAATCTCCGGGGCCCATTTTCAATGCAGGGAAAGGCATCAGGGCTTTGTCGGAAGTGGTGGGCGAACCGTAATACCCCTTGCCAAGGCGAATGCCGGATTTGACCAACGGGTGATCCAATGGTATGGATGTCGATTTCATACGGGTGGTGCGCGGCTTGAAACTGCTTTTCAAATTGGCTTTCAAGGCATCAAGTATTTCTTCAAAACTATACAATTCATTTACCCTCACGTCCATCACATACTTACATTGTGCCGGTACCACATTGTGTTGTTTATTTTCTGTATCGATAACAGTAACACTCAACCTGGTTTCCCCGAGCAGATCACTTTTTTTCTCAAACCGGTAATTACGTATCCAGTTGATATCGTCAACCGCTTTGTAGAGCGAATTCTCCCCTTCATTCCGGGCTGCGTGACCCGGCCTGCCCGATGCCGTACAATCTATCACCATCAGTCCTCTTTCAGCAACGGCCATTTCAAGTTTGGTGGGTTCACCCACGATGCCGAAGTCGATCTGACCCAGGTAGGGGAGAACCAGTTCGATCCCGTTCACACCACTGATCTCCTCTTCGGCACTGGCCGCAAACACAATATTATGCTTGGGATCATCCTGGTTGTAATAATACAGGAAGACGGCCGCCAGGCTCACGAGGCAGCCTCCGGCGTCATTGCTGCCCAATCCATACAGTTTCCCGTCCCTGACAGTCGGGGTAAACGGATCCATGCTATACGCCTTGTTGGGCCGCACGGTATCATGATGGGAATTCAGCAGGATACTTTTCTTAGAAGGATGATAGTTCTTATTCCTTGCGTAAATATTATTTCCGACGCGTGCAAATGGGATATCGTGCCTTGTAAAAAAAGCACTGAGCAAATCTGCTGTGTCGTTTTCCTCTTTGGAAAAAGAAGGTGTCGCGATAAGTTCCTTCAAAAGAACAATCGCGTCTGACTGTAACGATTCAATGGATGGTTTATTCATAGCGGATGGTTGTACCGGTGGTTCCGGTAATGAGCTGATCCAATTCTTCACCTTTCCCGATGATCACCTGGTGCACGCCCTGTCTAATAGCCGAAAAAGCATTATCCAGCTTGGGTATCATCCCGGCAAAAATCTTATTTGATTCTTTAAGTTTCCGGTAATATCCGGCCTGCAGCACCGGGATCACCGAATGTTCATCTTCAACGTCCAGGAGCACGCCTGATTTTTCAAAACCATAAACCAGGTTCACGGAATATGAAACAATCAAGGCTTTGGCAATTTCCTGCGCGATGGTGTCGGCATTCGTATTCAACAGCTGATTTTTTCCGTCGTGGGTAATGGAAGAAACTACAGGCGACAAACCATTTTCCAGCAACTGTTCGAACCAACCTGTATTTACCTGGTCAATATCACCTGCAAAGCCATAATCAATTCCTGTATTTTCTCTTCTGTGCGCAAGAATACAATTCCCGTCAGCACCGGAGATTCCGGTGGCATTGCAGTGCAGTGACTGCAATTCGGCAACAATATTTTTATTGATATAACCTGCATAGACCATGGTAACGATCTTTAATGTTTCAGCATCCGTAATCCGGCGACCTTCCACCATTTGCTGGGGAATACCCAGTTTCTCTCCAAGACGGGTAGCCAGTTTGCCACCACCGTGCACCAGGATTTTTTTGGATTTTATCGCAGCGAATTTTTTCAGAAATACTGACAGCAGTGCGTCATCATCTATAATATTTCCGCCGATCTTAATCACGTAAAGATTTTCCATAGTCAGGATTTAAGTATTTCGCTGAGTACAGACTGCGCAGCCCATACACGATTTCCGGCCTGCTGCGTGACCACACTATTAGGTCCGTCTAATACCTCGTCGCTGAGTTCAACATTGCGTCGAACCGGCAGGCAGTGCAGGACCTTGGCCTGCCTGGTCTGTGATAATTTTTCGGTGGTCAGCATCCATTCCGGATCATTGGTATACATTTTTCCATAATCCTGGTAAGTACTCCAGTTTTTAACATATACAAAATCAGCGTCCTTTAGAGCGCGTTCCTGGTCGTGAATGATCTGTGCGCCCCTGGTGAATTTAGAATCCAGTTCATAGTCTTCCGGATGGGTGATCACAAAATCAGCTGCACCCCATGCATTCACCCATTGTGAAAAACTATTGGCAACACATTGGGGCAGCGGTTTTACGTGCGGTGCCCAGGTGAGCACGATTTTTGGCTTGATGATTTTCGGGTTGTCTTGCAAACATTCGG
>DATCAO010000685.1:0-4850 GCA_036512575.1 Puia sp. | reverse complement strand
ATCTCGCAACCGATGCGCCGCTGATGTTCCGCTCGCTGGTTGAGGCTGCCTGCTTCGGTGCGAAAGCCATTGTTGATCGTTTTGAATCGGAGGGCGTGCCGGTAAAAGGTTTGATCGGTCTGGGCGGCGTTGCAAAAAAATCTCCTTACATATGCCAGTTGCTGACGGATATCATCGGTTTACCGCTTCGCATTGCAAGATCCGAACAGACCTGTGCATTGGGTGCAGCCATGTTTGCGGCCACGGCGGCAGGAATTTATCGGAATGTGGAATTGGCCATGTCCTCCATGGGAAGCGGTTTTGAAACTGTCTATCATCCGAGAAAGGAATATCAATCACTTTATAAAGAAAAATATCACCGATATCTTGCATTCGGAAAATTGCTTCAAAATGAAGAAATATTATGAGCAAATATGACGCGCTTAAGGAGGAAGCCTGTGCAGCAAATCGCATGCTGCCTGCACTGAATCTTGTTTTATTTACATTCGGCAATGTTAGCGCGGCAGATGCCCAAGCCGGTGTTTTTGCCATTAAACCCAGCGGTATTCCATATGATAAACTAACACCAAAAAAAATGGTGATTGTTGATTTCGACGGAAAAATCGTGGAAGGAAAGTTGCGTTCTTCTTCAGATACAAATACACACGCCGTGTTGTACAAGCATTGGCCTGGGATCAGTGGCATCTGCCATACCCACTCACTCTATGCAACAGCCTGGGCCCAAAGTGGGAAGGACATCCCCATCTTCGGTACCACGCATGCCGATCACCTGACCGTTGATATCCCCTGTGCACTTCCGCTTAGCGAAAGCGACATTCAGTCCAACTATGAAACGGCAACAGGTTTTCAGATTATTCGCTGTCTTGAAGAAAGAAAACTAAACTACCAGGAAGTAGAAATGATACTGGTCGGCCATCATGCGCCTTTCACCTGGGGTAATTCGGCCACCGACGCGGTTTATCATTCTTCCGTACTGGAGAACATTGCACATATGGCCTTGCTCACCATACAGCTAAATCCCGGGGCATCCCGTTTACCTGAGGCCCTTATTAAGAAACATTTCGAAAGAAAACACGGACCCAATCGTTATTACGGTCAATAAAAAATTCAGTTCATTATGAATACAACTTCTCTTAAGAAATTGGAAGTATGGTTTCTCACCGGCACCCAACATCTGTATGGAGACGCCACCCTGGTTGAAGTTGCTGAACACGCGAAAACCATTACAGAAGCATTGAGTAGTTCAAAGCAGATGCCGGTAAGCATTGTATATAAGCCTATTCTTAAAACAGCGGAAGAAATCTATTCCATCTGTCAGTTGTCCAACCAGGATAAAAACTGCATCGGTCTTATAACCTGGATGCATACCTTTTCCCCTGCAAAAATGTGGATACGCGCTTTGCAGATTTTACAAAAACCGATTTTGCACCTGCACACCCAATTCAACCGGGATATTCCCTGGGCAACAATCGACATGGATTTCATGAACCTGAACCAGTCGGCGCACGGAGATCGCGAATTTGGATTTATCATGAGCCGTATGCGGATGGAGCGAAAGGTGGTTGCAGGTCACTGGCAGGATCCGGAAGTACATAAACAGATCAGTGACTGGGCGAGGGCCTGTGCCGGAAAACATGACTGGCAGGGCGCAAAATTTGTTCGCTTCGGAGATAATATGCGAAACGTTGCGGTCACAGAAGGAGATAAAGTGGAGGCTGAAATAACATTCGGTTATTCTGTAAACACCCACGGTATTGGGGACCTGGTGGACAGGATTCATTTGGTTCCGGATAAAGATATAAATCTCTTATGCCAGGAATATGAAGATTTGTACCAGGTTGCAATCGCACTGCGCAAGGGAAAAGAAAAACACGAGTCCTTAAGGGAATCAGCCCGGATAGAACTTGGTCTGGAAAATTTCCTGGAAGGCGGAAACTTTAAAGGATTTACAGACACTTTCGAAGACCTGCATGGAATGGAACAATTACCCGGACTGGCGGCGCAACGCCTGATGGCCAAAGGATATGGTTTTGCCGCTGAGGGTGACTGGAAAACGGCAGCGCTGGTTCGCGCGATGAAATGTATGGGCACCGGATTACCTGGTGGGAATTCCTTTATGGAAGACTATACTTATCACCTGGAACCGGGAAACGAAATGGTGTTGGGTTCGCATATGCTTGAAATCTGTCCTTCTATTGCAAGCGGAAAACCATCATGTGAAATTCATCCTCTCGGCATCGGGGGAAAAGCGGATCCGGTTCGTCTGGTATTTGCATCTGCACCCGGTGCGTCTTTAAATGCAACGATTGTTGATATGGGAAACCGGTTCAGACTCTTGTTGCAGGATGTACAGGCAGTTCAACCACCGCAGGATTTACCAAAACTTCCCGTTGCACGGGTATTGTGGAAACCATCACCTAACCTCAAGACCGGATGCGTTGCCTGGATTCTTGCCGGAGGTGCCCATCATACCTGTTACAGCCAGAATATATCAAAGGAAATCATGCAGGACTTTGCCGGCATGATCGGTATAGAATGCCTGACCATTGATGATCAGACAACAATTACCGGTTTTAGAAATGAAATCCGCTGGAATGAAACATCTTACAAAAATGGTTGATTCACGGTGTCTTTTCAGAAACAATAAATGCCTGCTGGTCGCCATATTCATATAATTTCTTTTCGATGTTGCCGTATATGGCCACAATCTTCAATCCAAAAGAATTCAGTAGTCTCTTCAATTCGCCCACGGTATAAACAAAGTGTTTATAATCGTGCTTCTCTTCGAGACCATTTTTTTTATATGTCAAATGGCTGATCATATAACTGTCACCAACAATATATTCATTATTTACCTGCATCGTTAAATCTTCGAGAGCATAGGTTTTTTCGACCGGAATGTTTTTCAGAATGCTCTCCGCCAGCATGCCGGAGTTAATAACAAACCGTGCGCCTGTTTTTAAACAGGAAGCTACTTTTTCAACAAAGGTTTTCATGCCATCGTGATCGAAATATCCGAAACTATTACCCATGCAGACCGCTCCGTCAAATGATCCGCTGAGTTCCAGGAACAAAATATTTCCCTCGATTATCCGAATGGGCAGATTTTCTGCCTTAACTGTCTTATCAAGGCTGGATAAAAAACACTTTGAGATGTCAACACCCGTGAGGTTGAAGCCCATTTTTGCAAGGGGTATCGCCAGCCTGCCGAATCCACAGGGTATATCCAAAATAGATGACCCCTTTCCGATTGCCATGACATCAGTCAAAAAAGCAGCCTCTCTGGCTGACCATTCCTCCGGAATTGCCTTCTCCCACATTTCACAGTTTATGCCGGTAAAAAATGTCTCATACCAGTTATCAGGAACGTTGGTGATCATTTTTTATCTTTTAGGTTTTCAATACCGCCGCCTTGCCCGAAACAAAAACCTTTTCAATTTGAATGGAACCGTAAACAACTTTTACGGAAGGTTGGATTCCATTCAGACTCACATTTCCGAAACCCGTTTCCGTTGAAAGAAAACTGGTGAAATCACCAACACGGGAATCAATAAATAATGTCTTATCAACAGCGTCATATCGCACCCCGGTCAGGGCTTGCAGGTAACCATAACTGGATAAAGCGCGGGCATACCAATGACCGCACTCATATTCATTAAAAGGATTTCTCACCCGGCCATCATAACGGTTGCGGGACAACCGAAGAATGTCCAGCCCTTCTTTTACATGTCCCGTAAGCATCAGGTGTGATGCCACCTGGTGTTCAATGCCCGTCCATACTTCGTCACTGTACACAAAAGGCAGGGAAAGTTTACCCTCTTTCGGCCAGGAGCAAAGTAGCAGGCCCCCTTCTTCACCCAGCGCAAACGAAGGGCGCTGAGGATTGGCGTGCTCACTCAGATTTTTCTTCAGGTTGTATTTGTGAACAGCCATCAAATGGCTGCTCACTTTTGCCGGCTCTAGACTGTTTCCCAAGCCACACATCTGGCCGATCCAGACGCCCAATATACCATCGGACAAGCAACCTTTCCCATACTGATACTTCGGTCCTTCTTTTTCCAATAGGGCAATCGCTTCTTTGGAATAATCCCCGCCAAAGGATTTTTCTGTAGCAGGATTCTTGGCATTTAGCCCCTCCACTTTTATTTCCTGAAAAAAATATTCGCCATCGTACAATCTGGTCTCCATGTACATTTTTCCTTTGCCAGCCAGGTTCCTGTACATTGACACATCCTTTCCTATAAATCCACCCATGGCTATCATGGCATTCAATGCACCAATGTAGAAACTGCAATGCATGCCATCCGGTCCCCAGAATTCTATGTCGTAGGTGTTGTGATGCGGCTCTTCAATGATTCCGTTATGCCGCGGATCCCAGGTGCTGATGCAATAATCCATGCTTTGCCTTACCATCGGGTACATTTTCTTCATCCACTCATTATCCCCACTTATGCGCCAGTCACGGTACACTTTCATAATGCCTCCGAGTTGACCGTCTGCCGCGGAATGAAATTCATGGTTTACGGAACGTATCGGCAAGGTTGCCCTGAAATTCTGATGACCTTCAGTATTTTGATTTTCACAAAACTCGGTATGCCTCAGGCTTCTTTCCAAAGCCGGAAATAAATGGGGTATCGCCTGTGCATAATTCCAGACATGCGTGCATGAACCATGACAACAGCCCCATTCGTCTCCGCACCCTTCAAAACTCCATAGGCGTCCGTCGTACTGCCGCATCACCGTGGGAGATTTTAATATGGTCAGGTTAGCGGCAACTGCTTCTATAACTTCAGGAGGAAGGGTACTTTTGTAAAATGAATCTGAGAACAGAGTGGTTGCTTTTTTTAAAA
>DATCAO010000684.1:0-5212 GCA_036512575.1 Puia sp. | reverse complement strand
ATATAGTTGATAAAAAAGTCCAGCTCTTCCTCCTTTTGCGTTCGCAAAATTAAAATCTTTTGCACTTCTACAGAATCTGAGTACACTTCTTTGTAGAGACTTTCAGCCAATTCCTTTGCCTTTTCCCCTTCAGAAAAATGTTCCCTTATGGTTTCTGCAAAGAAACCCAGGGTTACCGCCAGGAATATCATCAGGAATTCCAGGAAATATTCTTTCCAGGGTTTCGCACGATGATGAAGGTCAGGGTGATGATGTACTTCCATATCTTGTAATTGAGGGTCTAGAGGAAAGGTGGATGAATCCGGCAATTTAGAATCAAGAGCCGGATCCTCCTTAAAAGGTTGTTCTGGTAAGTCCGCTTCTTCAGGCATATCATTTCCATTCAATGTGAATACCGTCAGGAATAAAACAGACAGGTGGCACTCGCATGTTTAAAGATACAAAAATGAAAAGCCAGTTAAAGGAGTTATATTAGTTATCCTGCCTGGTTATCTAAGGAATTGATCCTACCGGAAACCCTTTAGTCATCAATTCATATTCCAGCTGGCGAGACCCAATTTGGTGATGGTATTTTCTGAGCTTTTCAAACCCCTGGTGTTCATAAAACCGAATGGCCCTAAAATTCGTATGAAGGACCACCAGCCATATCATTTTACAGGTCTTCATTTCATTTAGATTTAAGATATCAGACATCATTTCTTTTCCCAATTTTAAATGCAAATAATTCCCGAGCACATATATCTTTTGTAACTGCACGCAATCCGTATCTGCCGAATGTCGAAGTGTTCGCTCAACTTAATTTTGTAATAACCAACCGGCTGATCCAGATAATACAAGATGCCGAAAATGTTTTCATCCTTTAACAGGCTTGTCTGCAGTTTACTTATTTTGAATGTTTTATCCAGGTATTCGATCAACTCAGCTGCGCCAAATATGTCGCCAAAAGTTTCAGTAAATGTTTTCTTACCTAATAATGAAATAACGGAAGCATCTGAAAAACCCGCTCTTTTGATTTTAATCTGATTCTTGATTTGAGTGGGTGTCACTAGAGTTGACTTTAACTTCCAAATGTAAAAACATCAGGACCGCCTGAAAACCCGAATCTTGTTGTTCCGGAGATGTGGAGGCTGGCATTTCGGTGAATTTTCTATTCAAAACACCAGTCCTTTATTTAGTAATTATTGCAAACGCCAATACTATTTTTACGGGTATTCGCCAGAGATCGAAAATCTGCTAAGCTTTTACCCGGGAAGCCTAAATAAACAGGCCCTACTTTCTCCAAATTGATATTCTTCAATTATTATGGAACCGGAATGGCATTTATCCATTCGGAAAGCATGATTACCGGAAGTACCTTTAGATCCCCTACGATATAATAAAGTAATTTATATGAACCACAGTAACCCCACCGATTCACTACCAATTCCCAACAAATACATTTTGAGGAATCTCCGTTTTCTGATTTTGCTAATTTCCATTGGGTTCTATTCATGCAGCAAAGAATATTCACTTGAAGGTGCCCTGGCAGTTCCTCCGGTTGAAATAAAGGCCCAGTCTTCTGCTGTTGATGTTTACCTCGCAGGCATTACCGGCGACGGAATTCATCCATATGCAACATACTGGAAAAACGGGAAGGCAGTTCCCCTCACCGACGGTTCCAATTATGCTGAGGCATCTTCGATTATGGTTTCGGATACAAACGTATATGTTGCAGGCATTGAATACAATGGATCCTATTACGTAGCGAAATACTGGAAAAATGGCAAAGCCGTTGCACTAACCGGTGGGGAGAGTCCTGGAATCGCACATGCCATAACTGTGTCAGGGAATGATGTGTATGTAGCAGGTTATGAAGTAGACAATAATTCTGTACCCGTTATTCCCGGCGGCACGAGTACGGTAACTGCAAAATATTGGAAAAACGGAACTGCTGTTTCACTCACCGGTGGATCCGACGCCTTCGCAATCGCCGTTGTAGGAAATGACGTTTACGTGGCGGGCGAAGGAGGTGGCGGCCTGAGTTCCGTTGCTAAATACTGGAAGAATGGAGTCCCCTTCTCCCTGACAGATGGTTCCAGTGAAGCACATGCATATTCAATAGCCGTTTCAGGAAAAGACATATATGTCGCAGGAAGCGAAATGACCGGGATGAATGGAAATTTAGTGGCCAAATATTGGAAAAATGGTACTGCGTTCGCCCTTACGGATGGTTCAAATTTTGCCAGGGCTAATGCTATAACGGTTTCAGGTAATGATGTGTATGTTGCCGGAGGAGAATTTAAGGATAACAACTATTTTGTTGCCAAGTATTGGAAAAACGGTCAAGCTGTGCCGATTACGGATAGTTCAGGTTATTCCCTGGCATTTTCAATTGCCGTTCATGATATTGACATTTATGTAGCTGGTCAAAAATTAAAAGGCCCCGCTTTGTTGGGTAATCCGGTTCCCCTATATTGGAAAAACGGAAACGAAGTGATTCTGGATGATCCTTCCGGTACAGGTGGCTGGACAAATTCCGTTTTCATCTCCAATAATCCCAGTGACGCCAACCATTAATATGCAGGCTATTGAGAGCATTCAAACGAACTGGCAATCAGCAATTGCCTATCTGGGTGGAACGGAGGAAAATGAGCAGGCGCTTATAGAAAAGATGGGGCGGCAGATTCATCAGGAAGTCAATCAAATCGCCAGACAACACCATACGGCTCCCCGAAGACCCCAACACACCAAAATGCTGGCAGGCATTAAAAATGCCATCTTTCAGATTTCACCGGATTTAATGGAGGACCTGAATGTTGGTTTTTTAAAAGGCGGTCAATCGTACCCGGCTACAGTGCGTTTTTCCAATGCTGCCGCATTCCTGGCGGCAGACGATGCGCATGACCTCAGGGGAGTGGCCATTGAAATTTCACCTTTTGAAGGAAATGTGCAGGATTTTTTAATGACCAACGCAGAACAACATCACGCAAAAGATGCCATTCAGGCGATGGCAACATCATTGGCATTTTCCAAAAAAGGTTTTGTAAATAAAATAACCGGCACTGTACAGCTAACAACGCGTGTCGGCCCTAAAGAAGCGCTACGCATTTTAAAAACCATCAGCAAACAAATTAAAATTCCGGTGGAGAGCATCGCAACGGAAACTTATTGGAGTCGTGCACCAGTAAGAATTGGCGAAGTTGTTTTAAAGTATCGCCTGTACCCGGCCATTCATAAAACCGAACCGGTGAAATCAAATGAAAACCTGGTAGAAGAATTTAAAACACGTCTGGAAAAGGATGATATTCAATTTTCATTTCAGATTCAGCGATATATCAATGAAACATTGACACCACTTGAAGATGCAACCAAGTCATGGCTTTCCCCATTTGAAACCATTGCAGATCTGATCATTCCCAAGCAGGATTTAGTCAACGATGACCATTTTTTCAGCACCAAACACTTCAATCCCTGGAAAATAAATTCCAAAGAATTTGAACCTGTCGGAAATATGAATCGGGCACGGAAAATAGTCTACGCAGCATCTGAAAAAGCGCAAAGAGTATAAATTTATATTTTCCGGTCCCCGCCTGTACGTGCCAGCATCCAGCCCGGATATTCAGGGGGCAGCTGGCTCAGTTTGTCCAGTTTGTCTAATTCATCGGGCGTAAATTTCAATTCAATGGATTTCAGGTTGTCGTCCAGTTGTTCCATAGTATTGGCACCGATGATCACGGTCGTTACAGCCGCCTGATGCAGGAGCCAGGCCAGTGCAAGCCCGGCAACAGTGGTATTTTTTACCTGGGCCAGGATTTGCAATTGATCAATGATGTCAAAAGCACGGTCCCTGTTCACCGGAGGAAAATCGAAATTAATGCGCCGGCCCGATGCATCTTTGTCTTTGTCGCGGTTGTATTTACCACTGAGTAATCCGCCGGCCAGGGGCGACCAGACCATGAGACCTATGTGCTGATCCAGGATCAGCGGCAGGAGTTCCCTTTCCAGGTCACGACCGGCAATCGTATAATAAGCCTGAAGCGAAACAAATTTCTCCAGGTGAAGGCGCTCACTGATCGCCAGCGACTTCATCAGTTGCCAGGCGGCCAAATTACTTGCCCCGATGTATCGAACTTTTCCGGATCGAACCAGGTCGTCGAGTGCGGAAAGTGTTTCTTCAAACGGTGTCAGGGGATCATAACTGTGGATCTGATACAAATCGATATAGTCCACCTGCAGCCTGCGCAAACTGGCCTCCGCCTGTTGCATAATATGTTTCCGCGTGAGGCCACTGTCGTTAGGGCCCTCGCCCATCTTAGCGCGCACTTTGGTGGCCAGCACCAGGTCGTCGCGATGCAGTCCAAGATTACGAATGGATTTTCCTGTCAGCTCTTCACTCCATCCTTCAGAATATACATTGGCCGTATCGATAAAATTAATGCCACCGTCGATGGATCTTTTCATCAGGGTATCGATGGGTTCCTGTCCGAGCGTGCCAATCGGTTTGAAGTACCCCTTACCGCCAAAAGTCATGGTGCCGAGACAGAGTTCAGAAACCTTGAGTCCGGTTTTTCCGAGCAGATTATATTTCATGCCTGTTTTTGCTTTTATTTACAATCCACTCCGTAACATTGTTTAACCCCGTCTTTATTTTGTTGATGTGATCTTCAGATTTTCCCAGTCACCGTCCGAACCGTTACCCGCCCAAAAGCCCATCTTCTTGCCGCGAAGCGGCACCAGTGGTTCAACAACCAGCGAAGGACTGTTGTTGCCATTAACATATACACTGATCTTTTTAGGTTCCACCGTTATGCGTGCATGAAACCAGTCGGTGGGTTCAGGTGCGGGAGAAACAGCTTGTTCGTATTTGTTGGGATATTCAGTCCTGAGTTTGGGCCAGTCGTACAAGGGATCGGCAATATATTGCACCATATGGGTTTTCCTCACCGGATCCGGCGAATGAAAATTAAAGGGCCGGAAATAAATGGCTTCATAGGTCGAATCATTCAGGCCGTGAAAAGCGAAGCCCACAAAACTTTTCTGCAATTCATCTCTTCCTTTAACGTCAAATTCAATTATGCCATAACCAAATTCCTCTCCATTGATCCATGCGATGCCCGGACCTTCGCCCTCATTTAGATGTATGCTGCCACTCGCTGTACCCGGACTGATCGTCCGGTTAAAGACTGTATATTTTTTTTGCGATGCATGGGTTTCCGCAGGCTGCTGACCTGAA
>DATCAO010000683.1:0-3859 GCA_036512575.1 Puia sp. | reverse complement strand
TGCATTCACGGGAATCGCCAGCAGCCTCCCAGAGACGTCAAATATTTGAACCAATGTATTTCCTCCATTTGTTTTGAAAGTAATAGTCGTAGAATTGGTAAATGGATTCGGGTCATTGCGTATCAATTTATCGCCGAGCGTATCCAACACGGGCATGTTACAGGCCGTTGTTTCCACAAGCGGCAGATACTGATAATTTTTGTACAGCATGGTTGTGATATCGTTCGGATCCACACAAAACCAGTCTCTCAAAACACTGGCATAAACAGATCGGAAGTCGTACTGCATTGGCAACACTGAACTCGCATCGAGCGATGAGGGCAGGTCGGGAGGATTTCCCAGCACGCCTTTTTTTACCGGTTCTCCAAAAAGGAAAACAGGTTGTGCAGCTCCATGATCCGTTCCGGCACTACCGTTGGACATGATTCTTCTTCCAAATTCAGAAAATGTCATTCCGATGACCCTTTTTTCTAAACCCAATTGCGTCAGGTCGGCCTGGAAAGCTGATATTGCGTCTGAAACATCTTTTAACAGATTTGCATGGTTTCCCGCAATTGTATTACCAACTTGCACCTGGCTGCCATGGGTATCGAAACCACCCATACTCACCATGTACACTTTGGTCTTCAATCCGCCCGAGATCAGTTTGGAGACGGTTTTGAGTTGTGCCGCGAGATAAGTATCGGGATAGGCAGATTGCGCACCAGCTTTTTGCGCGGCGCTCACGATTTGATCCGCATATTTATTTGTCTGTCGGGCAACTGTTCGCAGGTAAGTCAGTTCGGTACCCATCGGAGAATTCGGCGCCGGATCGGTAGTCGCATTGATTAGTCCGTAAAAATCCAAGTCCGTCGGAGCCGCCATAGCGGTAAATCCGCCGGGACCCATAAATACAGTGGATATCATTGATCCTATTTGTATGGCCAGAGGATCCGGCATAGTGGCATTAGGATAACCAACAGGGAAATTTTCATATGTGGTACTCAGGAAACGGCCCGTCCAGCCCGTGGTAAGATACTGGTTGGAATCCGCACCGGTAAGCCAGATATCAGTTGATCGAAAATGAGATTCATCCGGTTCCGGATAACCCACAGAATACAGAATTGCGAGTTGGTCCTGATTATACATATTCTGCATGCCAGTCATCGACGGATGTAAACCGGCTTTCGCATATCCGTTTAATGGAAGCAGTTTACCCTCTGGTATCGCTATATTTTGCCGCAGATTAAAGTATTCGCTGTAGTTGCTGATGGGCACAATTGTATTGAGCCCGTCATTGCCGCCGGAGAGCTGGATGATCACAAAAACATGGTCATTGTCTGCTGCGCCTGCAAGGGTTTCAAAAAAACCGGCAGCGCCAAATGCCTTTACAGTAAAACCATTTACCAATGAGGGAAATATGGCCGAAGCAGGGATAACGTTTCTCAAAAATTGACGTCTTTTCATAGCATTAAATTCAGGTTACGAAAGATGGTATTCCGGCAGGTTCATCAGATATCTGTAGAGATTTTGTAAACGACTAAATACCGTACCCCGGGCAATCATATCTCCGGGATTTGCGGCATACGCGTTCCATGCGGTTGTCCAGTAAGAATCCGTTGTAAGTCCGCCAAGTAAGAAATTTTGTTTCACACTCGTAATGGTTTCTGCAGATAAAGGAACACGATACAAAATATCCAGAGACCCGCTGATCAGTAGATTCGGATCTCCCGGATTGGCAAGCGAAGAGGCGAAAGCCAGCGGGTCAATCAGCAAGGGTACCATGTTCATCATCATTCCACTCGTAATCATTTCATCGGTAAAAGCATTGCGCTGCGTATAGGTTACTGAATTGATCCATAGTTCATGATAAGCCGTTCCTTCGTAATATGCGTACCATCCTGCAACTTCGGGGATACGCAAAATTTCCTGCTGCAACATGGCCGTCGTTTGCAAAATCATCTCCCAGACGCTGTAACTTGATCCGTAATCGGAAGGGTCGGGCATTTTTACCTGGAATTCACGCATGAGACCAAGAACAAAATCAATCGGACTCTTGATAAGGCAGGCACTTGAATATGCCATATTGTAAAAATGTTCGCTTTTCAGTAGAACAGACATTACGGTTGTAATATCGTATCCGCTATTCCGAAATACATCAGCCAGTGGTTCGATGATAGTGGCTTCAATCGTGTCATCTATATTGTAATAAAGGAAAAAACCATAAATCTTTCTGCAAATGAATTTCGCCGCTTCAGGATTACTGAAAATCATACTGAGCAAATCATCGAGTTCGCCTGCTCCAGCGGCACCTGAACGACCTGTAATAATGGTGGATGCATAAAAATCAGAAAAGGATTTATTCTGATCGTCGTGACCAGCGACATCAAATGTGTAGTTAAAGTTACTGTCCACAGTATGACCCGTTAGCACTCTTGCGGCTGCACGCACATCGTCTTCGGTGTACGAAGAAACAGCGCCTTTGCCGATGGTATATAATTCCTGTAACTCTCTACCATAATTTTCGTTGGGCGAAGTCTTTTTATTGGTATTCCCATTGAGGTAACACAGCATGGCCGGACTCAGCGTCATTTGCTTCACCAGCTGTTTCATATTTCCCAGGGCATTCCCTCGCAGGATGAGATAATAATCATACCATGGCCTTGCAGGAATATCTTGAATATGCAAAAGACTGTCAACACCAAAATGGTTGTGCCAGAAAAGAGTAAGTTTTTCATGAATACTCCTGTTCTCATTCAGGAGTTGTCCGATCCACCAGCACTTAAGAGAATCCAGCCGGTGCGTATTCATCTCTGCATCTGGATAATCCACGCCCGTATTGATCCAGGTATCCCAGGCAGCAACGCCGGTAGGATCGGTATATCCACCGGAGTTGTATGAATTGAGGGGAACAGTAACAGGAATGGCAGTAGGTGTGAGCAATTCGTCCACCGAATCTGACATGGACTTTCCCAGAAAATAATTGAGGTCGCTGACCTTTACACCGAAAAGGGTTCTTTTCAACAAATGCACCACCTCTGTAGTGGTCCATTCCCCGGTGTACTCATCTAATCCGTCAGCAAAAAAGGTACGACCGCGTACATTTTTCCCAGAACGGATGAGCGCTGGTTTTTCCATGGATTGGTTGTTTTAATAGAACTGGACTAACGCCATTGAAATAGCAATTAGTGTTCCAAAAACGGGTTAATTTTGCATCCTAGAAATAAAAAATATGAAGTTCCGGATCGAAAAAGACACAATGGGCGAAGTAAATGTACCTGCAGATGCATACTACGGAGCACAGACCCAGCGAAGCATTGATAATTTCAAAATTGCACAGGATATCAATCGCATGCCTAAAGAAATTATACGTGCATTTGCGTACCTGAAGAAAGCAGCTGCTCTGACCAATCTGGATGCTGGCTTATTAACATCAGAAAAATCAGACCTGATCGGTAAAGTTTGTGATGAGATCCTGGAAGGCAGTCTGGACGCGTATTTCCCGTTGGTCGTTTGGCAAACCGGCAGTGGCACGCAGAGTAATATGAACGTGAATGAAGTGGTGGCTTACCGGGGTCATGTGCTGCATGGAGGTTCATTAAACGATAAGGAAAAGTTTCTGCATCCCAATGATGACGTCAACAAATCGCAGTCCTCCAACGATACTTTTCCCACTGCAATGCATATCGCCGCGTATAAAATACTAGTGGAAAATACGATACCTGGCATCGAAAAACTACGAGATTCGCTGGCGGCGAAATCCAAAGAATATATGCAGGTCGTAAAAATCGGCCGCACACATTTTATGGATGCAACACCTTTAACCGTTGGGCAGGAGTTCAGCGGTTATGTGTCCCAGTTAAATCATGGCCTCAGGGCG
>DATCAO010000682.1:0-4219 GCA_036512575.1 Puia sp. | reverse complement strand
CGAATACCGCATAAACCGGAGCGGCTACCTAAACGGCCAGAAGATTTATTGGAACGAGTTGCTGCCCTATGCGGGTGTCTCTGTTCCATTAAACCTCAGCCGGGGGCGATGGCTGACCAGCCTGGAAGGGGGAATCAATTATACCTATCACAAAGATTATTTTCCAAGTCCCTATAAGGACAGTTTAGTCACGGCTTATTCGAGCCTTGATGCCCAATTGCTTTTTACGCATCAGCTGCAGACTGGCAGGATGCAGATCAATCCTTCTTTTGCCCAGTCTCTACTGTTGATATACAACCGGGCCATTACCAATCTGAAAGGAAATCAAATCCTGGCTTCGGGAAATTTCTTTTTTCCCGGATTGAGTTCCACGAACAGCCTGGTGATACGGGTTGCGGTTCAACAACGCGATTCACTGAACCAGCTCTCTTTCAGTAACAGTTTTCCATTTTCCCGGGGATATTCCGGAGAGAATTTTTATCAGATGTACGGATTTGGAATCAATTACAATTTCCCACTGGCTTATCCGGACTGGGGTTTTGCGAACATGATTTATTTTTTGAGAATCCGGGCAAATGTTTTTTATGATGATACGGAAGTGCCGTTTAATGCAACAAATGGGCCGGGTGTGCAATCCCGGTATCGTTCAGCCGGTCTGGAAATTTACCTGGATACAAAATGGTGGAACCAGTTGCCGCTCAGTTTTGGTATTCGTTACAGCCACCTGTTTGATCCGGACTATGGCGGCAGGGGGCCAAACCAATGGGAGTTCATTCTTCCCCTGAATATCCTGGACAAGGGTTATAGTAACCACCAGATCAACCCTTAGAAAGATCGCAGGCATCCCCCGGAACTTCTTAATTTTGCGCGCTTCCGGTAAAATGATCCGGGACCCCCTGTATGAAGTATACCTCAGAAATTGAAAAAAGAAGAACATTTGCCATCATATCCCATCCGGATGCAGGTAAAACCACACTGACCGAAAAGTTTCTGTTATTCGGCGGAGCCATTCAAACGGCGGGAGCTGTAAAAAGCAATAAGATCCGCAAATATGCCACCAGCGATTTCATGGAAATTGAAAGGCAGCGCGGTATTTCCGTAGCCACATCCGTGATGAGTTTTCAGTATAATCATATGCTGATAAATCTCCTGGATACTCCGGGTCACAAGGACTTTGCGGAAGATACCTATCGCACCCTGACGGCTGTTGACAGTGTGATCCTGGTTATCGACAGTGTAAACGGGGTCGAGGAACAAACCCGCAAATTAACCGAGGTATGCCGCATGCGCGACACCCCGATTATTGTTTTTATTAACAAGATGGACAGGGATGGTAAAAACCGTTTCGAACTGATGGAGGAAATTGAAAACGAGCTGAAAATAAAACTACATCCGATGACCTGGCCCATCAATAGTGGCAAGGACTTCAAGGGTGTATATAATCTGCACGACAAGAACCTGATCTTATTTACTGCCAATACCAAGGCCAGCGATGAAGATGTTGTGCAGATCGGCAACCTCAGTGACGCGCTGCTGGATGAAAAACTGGGAGAAAAAGATGCGGCTATATTGCGCGAAGACGTTGAATTGGTTGATGGCGTATATGGACCGCTGGATGTAGCAGACTATCTGAGCGGGAAAATCGCGCCGGTGTTTTTCGGATCTGCCATTAATAATTTCGGTGTGCGTGAAATGCTGGACAGTTTTATCCGCATCGCACCCTTGCCTCAATGCAGGCCCACAACGGAAGGAACGATCTGTCCTGAAGACGAAAAGCTCAGTGGTTTTGTTTTTAAGATCCACGCCAACCTGGATCCGCGCCACCGGGACCGGATAGCCTTTATCCGCATCTGCAGCGGAAAATTTGAACGCAACAAATACTTTCACCACGTCAGGCTAAACAAAGAAGTCCGATTCAGTAATCCCTATAGTTTCCTGGCCCGCGATAAAGATGTGATTGAGGAAGCCTATCCCGGAGATGTGGTCGGGTTGTTCGATACCGGCAACTTTAAGATTGGGGATACGCTGACGGAAGGCGAAAACTTCTTTTTCACAGGGATTCCTTCTTTTTCTCCTGAAATATTCAAAGAGGTGCAAAACAAGGACCCTATGAAAACCAAACAACTTGAAAAAGGATTATTACAATTGACAGATGAGGGTGTTGCCCAGTTGTTTACCCAGTTTGGAGGCAATAAAAAAATCATTGGTTGTGTGGGTGAACTGCAATTCGAGGTGATTCAATACCGTCTATTACACGAATACTCGGCATCTGTACAGTTTAATGCCATGCCTTTTTTCAAAGCCTGCTGGATCACGAGTGATGATGAAAAAAAATTACTGGACTTTGCCCGATTCAAACAGAATAATATCGCCGAGGACAAAGACGGGCATATGGTTTACCTCGCACAAAGCGAATGGTTCCTGAAAACGGAGATCAGCAATAACCCGGACATTACTTTTCACTATACATCGGAGATACACAAGTAAAGTATGAGAGTATGGGAGTATGGGGCAATAATCCAGACTCTCATACTATTTAACTCGTATTCCTGTGTAGTTGTGTGGACTGATCTTCTTCAATTCTTTTTTGACCACTGCTGACACATTCAGTTTGTCAATAAACTCGTGTATGGACTGGCGTGTGATGCCGTTTTTACCTCTGGTGAGTTCTTTCAGTGCTTCATAAGGTTTGGGGTAATCTTCCCGGCGTAAGATGGTCTGAATCGCTTCCGCTACAACGGCCCAGTTGTTTTCCAGGTCAAGAATCAGTTTGTCTTTGTTCAAAACGAGTTTAGTGAGTCCTTTCTCAATGGCCTTGAGTGAAAGTATGGTGTGTGAAAATGGAACACCGATGCTTCGCAGGGTGGTGGAGTCAGTCAGATCGCGCTGCAGGCGGGAAACCGGAAGTTTGGCAGACAGGTATTCAAAAAGTGCGTTGGCCAGACCGAGGTTACCTTCTGCATTTTCAAAATCAATGGGATTCACTTTATGCGGCATAGCTGAAGAACCCACTTCACCTTCTTTTACCAGCTGCTTGAAATAATCCATGGAAATATATGTCCACATATCCCGGCAAAAATCAATGAGGATGGTATTGATTCGTTTCATGCAGTCGAACTGCGCCCCCAGCATATCATAATGTTCAATCTGTGTAGTGAATTGCTGGCGTTTCAGACCCAGTTTTTTTTCAACAAATTCATTGCCCAGTTTCGTCCAGTCCTTTGAAGGAAATGCTACAAAATGCGCATTGAAGTTTCCGGTTGCCCCGCCAAATTTGGCGGTAAATGGAATCTGGATCAATAATTCAACCTGGTTCTCCAGTCTTTCTACAAAAACCATGATTTCCTTTCCCAGTGTGGTGGGTGAAGCCGCCTGGCCGTGCGTTCGTGCGAGCATGGGCGTATTACGCCAGTCGCTGGCTAATAGCGAAAGCTGTTTTTTCAGGTTTAAAATAAAAGGCAGGTATTCCATTTCCACGGCGTGTTTCCAAAGAAGGGGAATGGCTGTATTGTTGATATCCTGGGAAGTGAGGCCAAAATGAATCCACTCTTTTTTTACCGAATCCTTGGTTTGATCCATTCTGGATTTCAGGAAATATTCGACCGCTTTCACATCGTGGTTTGTTGTCTTTTCTATTTTTTTTATTTCCAGGGCATCCTTCAGACTGAATTTTTCGACCGTGTCTGTCAAATACTTCCGGGTATTTGCGGTGACGGAGAAAAATTTTTTATCAGCAAGAAAAAGAAAATAAGCAACTTCCACTTCAAGCCGGTATTTGATCAGCGCATATTCAGAGAAATATTCTCCCAAATCCTGTAATTGATTCCGGTATCTTCCGTCTAAGGGTGAAATGGCTGTTAGTGGGTGAAGTTCCATAAGCTCTTTTGCAAATAGGGATTATCGCGTGCCTTGCCTACTTTTGCTGCCAAATTTAAACTAATCGCGTTGGACAGAAAAATAAGGGTAGGTGCTGTGAGTTATTTGAATACCAAGCCGCTTCTTTATGGAATCAAACATTCACCCATTATCCGGGAAATCGAAGTGGTGACGGAATATCCCGCAAAGATTGCCGATATGTTGTTTGACGACTCCATCGATATCGGGCTGGTTCCGGTTTCGATCATTCCAGGCTTGAAGGAGTACCATGTAAATACCCGTTTTTGTATAGGATGCGACGGACCGGTGGCCTCTATTTGCCTGTTTAGTGAAGTACCCTTGC
>DATCAO010000681.1:0-2793 GCA_036512575.1 Puia sp. | reverse complement strand
GTAGCCGCCAGCATTACGGTTTGCACACCCATACTGTAAAAAAAGAATCCCCTGAGGTAATTCTTCAGGATGGGCAGTTTCCTGATCTCCCGGTACACTTTTTTCATTTCATTGAAACTTTCCGCAAAGATGCCCCTGCTGATTTTGCCTGCAGACCGCGTTTCGGGAAGAACAGAAAAAGTAATCTGGGCAAAGGACGCCCACCAGATTCCGACCAGCAGGAAAGTGATCCTGGGTGCAAGAAAAGGATCTCCCGGTAAAAGGACCACCAGAGCAAAACCGATTAACTGCAACAGCACACTTCCGATATATCCATAAGAAAAACCCTTCGCACTCACCCGGTCCCTGTCTTCAGGTGCGGCGATTTCGGGGAGAAAGGCGTTGTAAAATACCAGGCTGCCGACAAAACCCATGGAGGCCATCATAAAACAAAGTATGCCCAGCCACAGATTGGTACCATTGAAAAAATACAACATGGCACAGCCTATAGAACCCATGTAGCAGAAAAATTTCATGAAGGCCTTTTTATTGCCTCTTGTATCAGCAATTGAAGTCAGGACCGGATACAGCAGTGCAATAAAGAGATAGGCAACAGCCAGAGAATAATCATACAAAGAAGAATTGACAAATCTTCGCCCCAAAAAAGGAACGATATCACTGCCGAATTGCTGCTTGGTGACTGCCGTAAAATAGATTGGGAAAAACGTGGTGGTAATGACGAGATTATAAACAGAGTTTGCCCAGTCGTACATAGCCCATCCGCGAATCACTTTTTTGGAGGCTGTCTGCATGGCTGTATATTTTATTATTGAATCAGTCCTTTCCACACCAGCATCAGGATTATGGCTCCTGCCAGTATCCTGTAATATCCGAATAATTTAAAACCGTGACGTTGTAAATAACTGATGAAAAACCGGATGGCGATCAGCGACACCACAAAAGCAACGAGGCTTCCCACTGCCAGCATCGACATATTGTCTTTGACAAATACCTCGGGAGTGGTTTTATGAGCATCCCATAAACTCTTCACTGATGCAGCCAGCATGGTGGGGACCGCCAGGAAGAACGAAAACTCAGCCGCTGTGCGCCGGTCGAGTTTACAGGAAAGACCTCCCACAATGGTAGCTGCACTGCGACTCAGGCCGGGAAATAAAATAGACAGAACCTGGTAACATCCAATAACAAATGCATTTTTATTGGTAACATGATCCTGATCGTGAATCACGGGTCTGGTAAAAAGCCGGTCGACGAATAATAATACGATCCCGCCTGCAATCATGACAATCGCAATAAATACGATATTGCCCAGCATGGCATCAATATGTTTTTTCAGCAGCATTCCGGCTATCACTGCCGGAATCAGGGCAATGATCAGTTTAAAATAAAAGCTGAGTTTTTTGAAATCGAAAAACTGTTTGTAGTATAGGACCACCACCGATAAAATAGCCGCCAGCTGGATTACGATTTCGTACAGATTGGTAAATGCTGATGGCTGAACGCCGAGCAGCGGGTTGGCAAACTTCATATGTGCCGTAGAAGAAATGGGAAGAAATTCGGTCAGGCCCTCGATGATGGCAATAACAATTGCTTGAATCAGGTTCATTGGGGATCCTGGGCTTTGGGTTTTTTAAAGATCCCAACTATCTCCAATACCAGGCCGGCCAGAATTAATATCGGCGCTATCGTAATCCGACGGAAACTATATACGTCGGAAGGATTAAATACATTCGGATCCTTGCTTTTACCTCCGATCATCAGCAGCAAACCGAGTAGTACTGCCACCATACCGATGATCATCCAACGGTAATTTTCCTTACCAAATAATGGTTTATAATTTCTTGAGCCGAAGGTTTTTACTTGTTTTGCCATAAACGAAAATCAGTGCGCAAGGTAATAAAATCAATACAATTCATCCAACTTCATCTTGAGGTATTTCAATACGCTGCGGTGCGTACTGAAAAAAGAAATACAAATACCCAGTAAAATGATCACCACAAATAACATGATGAGCATGGGATAGTCGCGGAGGGCTTTCAGGTAAGGCAGCTGGTTTTCCGCAAAAATAATGATAGCGATCAATCCCCCTACGGCCAGTAGTCCACTGATCAGTCCGTTGAAAAATGCCCTGAGATCCATTGGTCTTGAAATAAACCATCTTGTGGCGCCTACCATCTGCATGGTCTTGATCAGGAATCGGTTGCTGAACATGGCCAGCCGTATGGTATTGTCGATCAGGAATATGACCAATATGGAGATGATGACGATTACAGAAAGCAGGATGATACTGATCTTATTGATGATGTTATTGAGGTTCGTTACCAGGGATTGCGGGTATTGCACGTCGCTCACCGCAATATTCTGCAGCAGGTCGTTTTTTATTTTTGAAAGTGAGTCTGTTGAGGCATATTCCTTGGTGATGCGGAAATCGATGCTGGCCGGCAGGGGATTCCGATCGAGCAGTGCGCCCCAGTCTTTATTTCCGTCCTGCAGGTATTTCTTCTTGGCAAGGTCCTTGGTTACATATTCATAGTCCTTCACGTAGGGTTTGGAAACAATATACTGTACCAATGCCGCGCTGTCTTTTGGGGATACATTCTCACGGATATACACATTCATCGCAATGTTCTCCTTGAAATACTGGCCCAGTTTATTTGCATTGATGATGATCCATCCCAGTATACCGAGCAGAAACAGGACCAGGGAAACACCCACGATGGCCATGATATATGAGGGTGTGGAACGTTTTGCTGATCCTCTCCGGGTTTGCGCCATAGTTGAACGATTTCTGTTGAT
>DATCAO010000680.1:0-3751 GCA_036512575.1 Puia sp. | reverse complement strand
CTTCGCTGAACGGGTTTCAGTCCATCAAATATGTTTGGTACTGCACGCTCCAGTATAACATATGAGGCATAATCGAGAAACCAGTCTTTATACATGCCGCTGAGATGAACCACACGGTGCATGGAATCTCCATCGGGCAGTTGTTCTTCAGGTTGTTCTTGATTTTCAGGGAAAATATCGGTGATTTCGTTCTCCATTACTGTACTAAATTATAACTCAATCAGCTCTTCCACTATAACTTCTTCCGCGGCAACAGGGATTTTTTCCTCATCTACCAGGTCCAGTTCCACCTTCAGGTTGTCTATAATAAAGTTCTGACGATCGGGTGTATTCTTGCCCATGTAGAATTCAAGCAGATCGGCAATGGTATCGTCTTTAGTAAGACGCACAGGCTCCAGACGAATATCTGATCCGATGAAGAAACGGAATTCATCAGGAGATATTTCGCCCAATCCTTTAAACCGGGTAATTTCCGGTTTGGATCCAAGTTTTTTTATGGCTGTCTGTTTTTCTGCTTCATCGTAACAGTAAATAGTTTCCTGTTTATTACGAACCCGAAATAAAGGTGTTTCCAGGATATACACATGATTGTTCTTCACCAGGTCAGGGAAAAACTGGAGAAAAAAAGTCATGAGCAATAAACGGATGTGCATGCCGTCCACGTCGGCATCTGTTGCGATCACGATATTGTTGTACCGAAGCCCTTCGATCCCGTCTTCTACGTTCAGCGCATGCTGAAGCAGATTGAATTCTTCATTTTCGTAAACCACTTTCTTCGTAAGTCCGAAGCAGTTCAACGGTTTGCCCCGCAAGCTAAAAACTGCCTGCGTTTCCACACTCCGTACTTTGGTGATCGAACCGCTAGCTGAATCTCCTTCCGTGATAAAGATGGTGGATTCCTTTTGTTTTTCGAGAATCAGGTTTTTCTCCTTCCCTGCTGCCTCTTCATTATAGTGCACCCGGCAATCCCTGAGTTTTTTATTATGCAGATTGGCTTTCTTGGCCCTTTCGTTTGCCAGCTTCCGAATTCCGGACAGTTCTTTTCTTTCTTTCTCACTTTGTTCAATGCGTTTTTTCATCGCATCTGCGATGGAAGAATTCTTATGCAGAAAATTATCCAGTTCGCGGATCAGGAAATCATGTATGAAATTCTTCATACTCGCCCCGCCTTCCTGCATATACTGGCTGCCCAGTTTTGTTTTGGTCTGGGATTCAAATACCGGCTCCACCACACGCACGGACACTGCGGCAGTTATACTTTGCCGGATATCAGCTGCTTCATAATCCTTTTTATAAAAATCACGGATCACTTTTACGAATGCTTCGCGAAAAGCCTGCTGATGCGTTCCGCCCTGTGTGGTATACTGACCATTTACAAAACTGAAAATCTCTTCTCCGTAGTCGTTATTGTGGGTAATGGCCACTTCAATGTCGTCTCCTTTCAAATGGATAATCGGATAACAGACTTCATCTTCGTTGGTCTTCCGTTTCAGGAGATCCAGCAGACCGTTTTTGGAAAGGTATCTCCGGCCATTATAATTAATCACCAATCCCGCATTCAGGTAGCAGTAATTCCAGAACTGGTTATCGAGGTATTCATTGATGAAATGAAAATTCTTGAAAATGCTTTCATCCGGAACAAATTCAACAAGCGTACCGTTGGGTTCTTTTGTTGGGGTTTCCTTATTCTCCTTTACGAGATTTCCCTTGGAAAATGACGCCTTTTTTTCCTTTCCATCCCGGAATGCCGATACGATAAAAGACTGACTGAGGGCGTTAACCGCCTTTGAGCCAACACCATTCAGACCAACGGCTTTCTGGAATGCCTTGCTGTCGTACTTAGCACCTGTATTGATTTTGCTAACCACATCCACCACTTTGCCCAGAGGAATTCCCCTCCCAAAATCCCGGACGCTGACCGTTTTGTCTTCAATCAGCACTTCGATGGTTTTGCCATGACCCATCGTGTACTCATCGATGCAGTTGTCAACAACTTCCTTCACGAGTACATAGATGCCGTCATCTGCACTGCTCCCGTCACCCAGTTTTCCAATGTACATGCCCGGCCTGAGCCTGATGTGTTCTTTCCAGTCGAGGGAGCGGATGGATTCTTCGGTATATGCGAATAAATCTGGTTTATTTTCAGCCATAATGAGTGGTCGCAAATATAGGCAAATCCGCTTGTTGCATGCAAAAGTGAATTACGCACGCCTGTGAATAATCTAACCGGTATTAAATTGATTACCCGATTTTTAGACGTTTTACACTGCTATATTTCAGCAGTAATTTAGGTACAAAACCAAGTATTTTTACCTATAATAAAACCTTTGAATTAACGCTATTATATTATAAACTTTAACCCTTGAAAACTGGTATGTTACCGGTCCTAAACCTTCTGATCTCGATCCTGGCTGTATCCCTTTGTTTCATTCCACTCGGATTGTACCTGTGGAAAAGGCTGGCTCCGGATAAACCCTTCCTGATCATCTCGCTGTTCTGGATGGTGAATGGGTTTATGTATTCTCCTGATATATTCACGTTTTCCTGGTACGACCGGAATTTGAGCAATCAGGTTTTACTATTCTATAATCTGATCGATGCCCCCCTGATTATCCTTTTCTTTTATTATGCATTCAAAAAGAAATTCTTCCTGAAACTCCTGATCGCTTTTATTGTGTTTGAAATCATCATGACCTTGTGGAAAGGATTTAATGATGATTCTGACAATATCATCATTGGTGTGGGCACTTTTATTTGCCTGATCATGAACATCTGGGGAATCAGCCAGTACTTCCGGAACATGGAACATTCAACGAGGGAAAATATTCTCGTATTCGTGAACGCAGGATTTATTTTCTATTATGGATTATTCCCGGTAACCTTTTATTTCAACTATATCAGATTCAGCCAGGCTACCCTGCCTTATATCACGTTTATCAATTTTTTCAGCATTTGTATGGCCACCGGATTGATCTCATTTGGTATCTGGAAGTATGCCGAAACACAATACCGCGAAGAACGATATTAGTCTTCATCCTCCTCGTAATTGTAAGATCCCTGGTTATCGTTATAAATCGATTCCCAATCTTTTATTTTATCGTCGCTGACCAATTCCAGGATGTCGAAAATGGAATCACCTTTTTTCTTCCATTCCGTTACCTGTTCATCAACATACCGGGACACATACATACATTGTTCTGTTTCCAGATTCACTTTGATCAGTTGCACAGGTGAGCTTTCTGTTTCCTGTATCAGGTAATAACAATTTTTTTCTAACAGGGCATAAGAATACATACGACACATTTTTAAGAGTGATTTCAGTCTGGATCTTAGAATTAATGGGAAGTAGGTAGTGTCTGCAGGAGAATTTACGGGGATAGTAGGCGGGACTGCAGAACACAAATTTACTGCTTTTCAGAATCAACGGGCCCGTTTTTACATCATCGGGACAGGGTATTTATTTTAGTTTAATCTTAACCTGAAAATCAATGACTTATACAATCCTCCCCTTTTCCAAACGGAGATGATGGCGGATGCAGGGTGGAAATTCGTCCATATAGTGACTTACCAGTATCAGCCCCGCCCGTTGCTGGCTGCAGTACTGGTCTATCAACCCCAGCGTAAACCGGGACTGTGCGGCGTCCAGGCCCTGGCAGGGCTCATCCAGGACCATCAGGGGCGGGTTTTCTTAATCATTGCCCGTGTGGCCAGCAGGATAAGCCGCTGGAGGCCTGCCGGCAGGCTTGTAAGC
>DATCAO010000679.1:0-3555 GCA_036512575.1 Puia sp. | reverse complement strand
AGTTCGCCAGACTTATTAAACACCTCCATATAAGCCTTAAAGTCCTTCATATTTTTCCGCAGGCTGTCGTCCAGCCAGGGAGAAACCAGGTATTTCTGTCCCGCGGTGGCTGCGTCGTCAACCGTGTACTTCCATTTATCGGCAAAGTCATTTTTTGAAAAATCATAATCATTCGGAAGCATTTGAACATGGCCGCTCGGCATCTGCATTCCGTAACCTTCGAGGAGTTTTTTAAATTCGGCGGGCTGATATCCGTAAAATTTACGGTCATGATAATTGGCATGCTCCACATATTTGTATCCGATATCAGATACTTTTTTCAGCGTCCCCGAAGGATCCTTATCCATATCCTTCCGAACCGTATAGAGCTGGATAGCCAGGTAGGTGTCAGCCGGAGCCATCGCCATCAACTTATGTGAACCCATGGCCATCGCGGCAACAGAGAGCCCGCTGGTTTTCAAAAAATTTCTGCGAGAAGTACTCATGGCAATCGTTTTTGTAGTTATTATTTTTTTACGCCCAACCCCCAACGCTTAACTCTTAACGCAAGTGTAGAAGATTGGTTTTTAAATATACAACCATTCGCAGAAAAAAATCCAATTAAAATTACTTCCACACATCCACACTCTCAGACTCTCATACTTTCTTCAGCTTTTCCGTTTTAAATGTAAAGTTCTTCTGTGTCATGTAGCTGAAAGAAACGACAATGATGGTGGTGATGATTTTGGAAATCGTGGGATAGAGGTGGAAATGCTCCACGAAAAGCCGGATAAAAATATAGTTGAGGATAATACAAACCAGCACCAACAGAAAATAACGGAAGAGCTGCACGCGTCCATGCAGAATGGAGCCTGGAAAAACCACGTGGCGCATGAGCATAAATCCGGTGGGAAAGCTGATCAGAAAGGAAATAATAAAGGCAGCAATATGGGGCTTAAAAGATATAAAGCCAAGGTGTAAAACCTGTTTGTGTAAAATAAAGTTGTAGGCCAGAAAAAAAACGAAGATGTCCAGAAACGTATTGGCACCCCCACAGGCGGCATATCGAAAGGTTTGCAGGGAGACCAGCTTTCGAAAGGGCGGATAGAAAAAATCAATAAAAGAAATAATCTCCTTTTTTGGCATAAATCCCCGGATTCCGGGCGCGAAGTTAATATAATCGGGGCAGATAGTGTACCCAACAAATCCTACTTTTGCGCTCAATTCAAAACGAATGGAGCTTGTACCCGGCATCAAAACGGCCGTTCAGAAAGTTTTAACAGAAAAATACGATTACCGGATTGAGACCCACGATGTCCTGGTTAATGAAACCAAACCGGAATTTACCGGCGACTATACCGTCGTGTTATTTTCTTTCAGTAAAATACTGAAAATTACGCCGGATGCCCTCGGCAGGGACCTGGGAGAAGCATTAATGGCCGCCAGTCCGGAACTCTTTGCATCTTTTAATGTCATTAAGGGGTTCCTCAACCTGGTTATGGCCGATGGGCCACTGATGCATTTTCTGGATAAACAGTATCGGAACATCGGATACGGAATGCAATCGCTCAACGGCCGTCGGGTTATGGTGGAATATTCCTCACCCAATACCAACAAACCCCTGCACCTGGGTCATCTTCGGAATAATTTCCTGGGCTGGTCCGTAGCCGCTTTGTACAAAGCCTGCGGATACGATTACATAAAGACCTGCATTGCCAATGACCGGGGCATCCATATTTGTAAAAGTATGGTGGCCTGGAAGCTGTATGCAAACGGTGCCACACCGGAGAGCACCGGTATAAAAGGGGATCATTTTGTGGGCGATTATTATGTTTTGTTTGGAAATGAGCTGAAGAAACAGGTGGAAGCTGGTTTGCAAAACGGATTGACAAAAGAAAAAGCGGAAAAAGAAGCGCCGCTCATGAAAGACGCCCAGCAGATGCTGGTGGATTGGGAGGCCGGAAAACCTGAAGTGATGGAACTCTGGCGAATGATGAACAACTGGGTTTATGCCGGTTTCGATATCACGTACAAGCGCATCGGGAGTGATTTTGACAAGATATATTATGAAAGCCAGACCTATCTGCTGGGAAAGGATCTGGTGGAAAGCGGACTTAAAAAAAAGGTTTTTTTCCGGAAGGAAGACGGCAGTGTGTGGATCGATCTGAAGCCCGAAGGACTGGATGAAAAAATTGTGCAAAGAAGTGATGGTACTGCGGTGTATATGACGCAGGATATTGGTCTCGCTGATGAAAAATATAAAGAATTCCATCCCGATCTGAGCCTCTATGTGGTTGCTGATGAACAGAATTACCACTTTAAAGTACTCAAGCTCATTTGTCAGAAACTGGAATTGCCTTCAGCAGCAAGTATTTATCATTTGTCATACGGATTGGTTGAACTGCCATCCGGCAGAATGAAAACAAGGGAAGGAACCGTGGTGGACGCCGACGATATCATCGATGAAATGACGGGCATTGCCGCAAAACATACAGAGATCCTGGGGAAGGTAGCCGATTTTACTGAAGAGGAAAGAAAAGAGCTGTACGATATTATTGGATTAGGCGCACTGAAGTTTTTCCTGCTGCGGGTGGATCCCAAAAAAAGGATGGTGTTCAACCCCGATGAATCGATCGATTTTCATGGGTACACGGGCCCGTTTGTGCAATATGCATATGCCCGGATCAAATCCATTTTAAGAAAGGAACAGCCCCTGGAAAAAACTACATCGGATTCCACAGCTCTGCTCCCATTGGAAAAGGAACTGCTGATCAATCTGGAAAAATATGGTGGACTGTTGCAACAGGCCTGCACAGAAATGAATCCTTCCCTGGTCGCCAGTTATGTGTTCAATATCGCCAAAATATTTAATTCCTTTTATGCGGAACATTCTGTCAGCCGTGCAGAATCCGAATCCAAGAAACAACTGCGCTTAAGGATCTGCGTGATGACGGCCAATGTGATTCATTCTTCGATGCAATTGTTGGGCATTCGCGTACCGGAGAGAATGTGACCGGTTCGGGAACCAAATATAAAACCCGGATTTTACTATCCGGGTTCGTACTGAAATGAAATGGGTTTATTTTTTATTCCTTTTCCTGGTGTTTTTCTTTTTTTACATTTAACGCAAGACTCTCTTCCCCGCCATCGCCTTTTTCTTCAAGATCAGCCATTAATCCTTCATCCGTCAGATCCAATGGATGTGAGTTTTCCCAGTCCTGTTTGGCGATCTCGTGCAGCCGGGCCACAATATCTTCGTCATGAACCTCAATGGCCAGTTCCCGCCGGTCGTCAAAACTGCCCGGTGCCAGATTTATAGAACCGACTATTGCATGGCTTCCGTCTGCAATCAGCATTTTACCATGCAGTTTCAGGTGCCTGAGCGTATGAATCTTAATGCCGACATCATCCATAATCCGGAGACCGCCGACTGCTTCCACCAGTTTATCTTTTTTGAGACTATGCGGTTTGCGGGCCATCACATGAACTTTCACACCACGTTCAGCCGCCCTGACCAGTCTTTCGATGATAACGGAGTCCTGATATCTTTCGTTCTGCACGAACAGGGTATGTTTA
>DATCAO010000678.1:0-3583 GCA_036512575.1 Puia sp. | reverse complement strand
TTATTCTCCAGGTAAACGAAACCCTCTTCAGGCTGCCGGGCATAGTCAGCAAAAAAAGCAATTGCTGCAATATCCAGATCGCCGTCTCCGTCAAAGTCGCGTGCCATCGCTTTATAACAACCATTGATGGGGAAAAAATATTTTTGGTTAAAATGGTTCTTGCCGTCGTTCAGAAATATGTAAACTCCATGATAAGGCTTCAGGACAACCGAATAGTCCGCATTGTCTCCGCACGTGTATAAAATGTCCGGGTACCCGTCGTGATTAAAGTCATCCAGTTCAAAATACGAGGACCCGTAAATGGCCGGGAATCCCAGTACTTTCCTTTCACTGAATTTTCCATTACCCAGATTGGTAAATAGAAAAATCCCTTCATCACCCTGACCAAACAATACCCATATATCGGGTAACCCATCATGATTATAATCCTGAATATAGGCTTTGATGGCGCCGGGAACCGGCCTGATAATATGATGCTGATATTTGCCACCACCCATATTTTTCATCCAGGACAAAGAACCAGTAAGGTGACCAAATTCACAGGCCAGGTAATCAATGCGGCCATCCTGATTCAGGTCAACCGCCGTTAGTTGAACGGGCCTGGCGAGGGAATCAAAAAGTGGGATTGAATCAACACGCATTTTTTGATCGGCCCCGACAGAAATCAAAAGTCCCTTTCCGAATTTACCATTGTTGGGGTTTAAGATACCGATGTCACACGCCACCATAGCTCCCTTCTGAAAGTCAAGACCAACTATGGGACCGCTTACCAGGATGGAATCTTCCGTTTCCATACCCGCATTGACCCTGAAAAGTTTTTTTTGAAATGCATCTCCCACTAAAATGGAACGTCTGTTATTGCTGGTGTCAATCTGGAGCAGGCTGGTTGCAGGACTATAGTACTTCAGCTTAGGTTCCTGTATTTCAAACTGCGGTAATCCCTCCCGTATGGCCACCTGACGTTGCTGCCCAGGCAGTGAGTCTGGAGATACAGCAATATAATAATCCATCAGGTACTGCCAGTCCTGGGGACTTATCAAGGGTTCGGAGGGATAAAAATCTTTACCCAGGTACTTATCATTTCTGCTCGAAGGGTATCTTTCAAAATTGTTATTAAATATTCCCAGGCGCGGACCCATATAAGGCAATTCAGTCTGCTCCCAATGTTTTGAATCGAGCAGGGCAGGATCGGGCAGATCGTGACATCCCTGACAATACCTGGATGCAAGTGCCTCACCCTTGCTGATTTCTTCATTGGTAATTTCAGGATGCGTGCTGTTCCTGTGATAATTTTTGCAACCCATCTCAAAAACGACTAAGTATACAAATACACGGATTACCATATAACCAGTAAAACCTTTCATTCCGGTTTTAATCATCATTTTGCGTATTCGTTATCTGGAAAAGAAAAAGGAGTGAATTGGCCGTTATTGAATTTTCATTTTTCGGGTAACCCCTTTGCTGTCTTTTATTTCAACACCTGTTACGTTGTTAGCCAGATTTAAAAACCGGCCAGATTCAGAAAGAAATGAAGATCCATAGTAGATTTCCTGTTTGCGCGTTTTACCATCTTTATATTTTAATAAAACGCTGATGTCTGACGGACCGACTCTCATCATCTGAACATCTTGTTTTAATTCAAATATTTTAAGTGGTCCTCTGTTCTGACTTGCCGCCAATAGGCATTTCCCGCCGGCACCTTGCACTTTTACAAGTGATCTGCCGTTACCGGGGATGAATATACCGCTTTGCAAAATAGACAAAGGAACGAAATTCCCCTTGCCATCACCCTTAAGATACAGCCCATTTAATGCATCATAACGGCCTACGTTTGGCTCTGTACCATAATCGTTTGTATTTATAACCAGATCAAGATTACCATCACCATCGAAATCCTCAGCCACCATTCCGTTGATCACTGATAACTGTGCCTGGGCCGGTAAAGGAATCATGGTAAATTTTCCATTTCCTTCGTTGTGAAACAAGCAGGTCTGCAAATTATTCGCTTTTAGGATCAAAGCATTTTTACGTTCGTCCTCGGTTAAAACCTGTTTCATGTCCGCAACTGCATAGGATTTATACGAAGGGAACTTTTTTCTCATATTATTGATCTGTTTGAGCAGATCATCGCGGCCCTCCGCAGGATACTCTTTCTTTTCTCCATTTGAATCAGGTAGATACAAAGAAGGAATCATGTCATAGATGCCGTTTTTATCAAAATCTTTCGCATACACCCGCAAAGGATATTCATCGTTGGCGCGATAAAAAGAATTTTGCCCCAGGTTACCAACAACATAATCGATCTTCCCGTCGTTGTCGAAATCACCAGCAGCGATGCTATTCCACCAACCGATTTGACTGCTTACGCCAGTACCCTCTGTAACATTTTTCATTACTCCGTGATCGTTCCTGAGAAAGGTAACGGGCATCCATTCACCTGCAAGAACCAAATCCGGCCAGCCATCGTTGTCAAAATCAGTCCAAAGGGCATCGCATACCATACCGATATTGATGAGATCTTTTGCAACCGAAGACGTTACATCGGTAAATTTGACATGGCCGTCTTTTGAATCGTTTCTGTAAATAAAACTCGAAACAGGTTTCGGATAATTCCCGGGATCCACACGGCCTGAAATGAATAAGTCCAGTTTACCGTCGTGGTTGAAGTCCGACGCGCGCACGCAAAACTTGCTGGTAAAATTCTTTGGAAGTGCTGTTGAATCAAGCTTGAAATTTCCTTTACCGTCGTTTAAATATAATTGGTCCTGGTAAGCTGAACTATTATGCTCATTTTCATAGCCGCCGGCAGCGATATATAAATCAAGGTCGCCATCCCCATCCGAATCAAATAACAATACCTGCAGGTCGTCGGACAATTTATTTTTACACTCCGCGTCGGGTAATAGCGCTTTTTGAATGAAGCGGCCGCCAGGCTGTTGCAAAAACATCTGTGCACTGTGATTTGCTGATCCTCCCACCACCAAATCCTCCAACCCGTTTCCATCTACGTCTCCGACTGCCATCGAAGGACCATACTCAGAAAATTTATGCGGCAGTAATTTCTGAATATTAAAATCAATATAATCCTGCTCTTCCTGCGCGAAATGAATTCCAACCGAATCGGTAACGTCTCTAAATAACGAATTTGAAGCAACGGTTTCCTTAGCAAAAGAATAATTCAGGTCCGCGTTCCTGATATCCACTTTTAACTTCTGATTAGATTGCACATTCTGCAATAACTGCATCTTACCGTTGGGCCACCTGATGATCACCGAATCCACAGTTGTTCTGTTGCCTAAACCAAAATGTGCGATGGCCTGAATAGTTGAGAGGTAACCCCGGTACGGTGTATTTTCATAAACCTGTTGCTTCCCTTTATCGTAATGCAATTCTGCCCAGGCTCCGAAACCGTTTTTGTTCAGGCTGTCCCCCGCAAATTGAATTTGCAGGAAATGCTGATTATCCGGATCCCGTTCCCTGGACATATTCCTGTAGATATGGGCCTCATCGTCGATATTATTGACGATCATATCGAGGTCGCCATCGTTATCAAGATCCGCATATGCAGCCCCGTTAGAAAATG
>DATCAO010000677.1:0-3800 GCA_036512575.1 Puia sp. | reverse complement strand
CCCAGGTGCCGGGGTTCCATAGCCGCATGTTCACGGGATGAACCCTCTCCATAGTTTTCATCACCCACTACGATGGTACCGATACCTGCTGCTTTGTAAGCACGTGCTGTTGCCGGAACCGGACCGTACTCACCGGTAAGTTCATTTTTTACCGAATCGGTTTTTTCATTGAAATAATTCAGTGCACCAATCAGCATATTATTGGAAATATTATCCAGGTGACCACGGAATTTTAACCAGGGTCCCGCCATGGAAATATGATCGGTGGTGCATTTGCCTTTTGCCTTAATCAGTACACGCAGCCCTTTCAGGTCGACGCCTTCCCAGGGTTTAAACGGTTCGAGGAGTTGCAGCCTTTGTGAATCGGGCTTCACGATAACCTTTAGTTTGCTGCCATCTTCAGCGGGAGGCATATAACCGGGATCATCAACCGAAAAGCCTTTGGGTGGCAATTCAAATCCACTGGGTTCGTCCAGCTTCACGTCCTGACCTTTTTTATTTTTCAGCGTATCTTTTAGCGGGTTAAAGGTCAGATTGCCGGCGATGGCAAATGCCGTAACTATTTCAGGCGAAGCCACAAATGCATGGGTGGATGCCAGTCCGTCGTTACGCCGGGCAAAATTCCGGTTAAAAGAAGTAATGATCGAATTCTTCCGGTTTGGATCATCGATATGCCTTGCCCATTGTCCGATGCAGGGTCCGCAGGCGTTAGCCAGTACAACACCGCCGATTTTTTCAAAGGTGTTGAGGAAACCATCTTTCTCGATCGTAAACCTGACCAGTTCACTGCCGGGGGTTATGGTGAATTCCGCATTAGTTTCAAGATTTTTTTCAATGGCCTGTTTCGCAATGGAAGCAGACCGGCTGATATCTTCATAAGAAGAATTGGTGCAGGAGCCGATCAGGGCTACTTCCAGTTTTTCCGGCCATTGGTTATTTTTTACCGCTTCAGCAAATTTGGAAATCGGCCATGCCAGATCCGGAGTAAAAGGACCATTCACATGAGGTTCCAGTTCATCCAGATTTATTTCAATCAGCTGGTCGTAATAAGCGCCGGGATCAGCATACACTTCAGGATCCGGCCGGAGGCAGTCTTTTATCTTATCGGCCATCCGGGCTACTTCTTCGCGTTCTGTAGCTTTCAGATAATCCGACATTTTTGAGTCGTAGGTAAACAGGGAACAGGTTGCTCCGATCTCAGCACCCATATTACAAATAGTAGCTTTGCCGGTTGCGCTCAGGCTGTCCGCGCCATCTCCGAAATATTCCACAATGGCGCCGGTACCCCCTTTTACAGTCAGGATTCCGGCCACTTTTAAAATAACATCTTTGGAGGAAGTCCATCCGTTCAGCCTGCCAGTGAGTTTAATGCCAATGAGTTTGGGCATTTTCAACTCCCAGGCCAGACCCGCCATCACGTCCACGGCATCGGCTCCGCCAACTCCGATGGCAATCATACCCAGTCCGCCCGCATTGGGGGTGTGTGAATCCGTTCCGATCATCATGCCGCCTGGGAAGGCATAATTTTCCAGAACGACCTGGTGGATGATGCCGGCGCCGGGTTTCCAAAATCCGATACCATATTTGTTGGAAATGGAGGATAAGAAATCATATACTTCTTTATTGACGTCGAGTGCTGTGGTCAGGTCGGATTTAGCGCCCGTTTTAGCCTGGATCAGGTGATCGCAGTGTACGGTGGATGGAACGGCAACCCGCTCCCTGCCGCAGGTACTGAATTGCAGGAGCGCCATTTGTGCGGTCGCATCCTGCATGGCAACCCGGTCAGGTGCAAAATCCACGTAGTCCTTACCACGGGTGTAATCTTGCAAGGTTTTCGAATACAGGTGGCTGTACAGGATTTTTTCGGATAAAGTGAGTGCTTTGCCGGTACGTTTCTTCGCCGCAGCGATCTTGGACGGCATTTCTTCATAAACTTTCTTAATTAAATCCAGGTCGAAAACCATGATGTCAAAATTTTAGTTATTGGGGAGGGTGAGAACCGAAATCAGGCTGCGAATTTACCAAATAATTGCGTGAATGCCTAAGCAGGAACTTGCTGTTTTAGCCTATTTTTTTTAATTTGCAGTCATGAACAGAATGAAGCATTTCATTGAGTGGCAGGTATTCGGCGTATGTACAGCGATCGGGGAACGATTGGGTATTGCAACATCCCGCATCCGGACCTGGTTTATATATGTTTCATTTCTGACCATGGGTTCTCCGCTGATCATTTATTTCGTCCTGGCGTTCTGGATGAATATCAAACGCTACATCCTCGCTGCTAAACGGAACCCATTCACTGCCTGAACTCCTTCAGGCACGATTCAGTATTCCTTTGATATTGGATTGTTATCTGACCGTGTAGTGACCGCTGTTTGTTCGCTGTATATAGCGAACGCTATACGAACGCTATACGAACACTATACGAACGTTAAGCGAACACACCCCATAGAAATAGCGGATAGTTACTGAATAACTTAAGGACGACAGTTTTGAACACCCCGGGTCAGATGACCGCTTTTTTCAATTTGACCAGCCTGGCCAGCAGGTCTTCCAGTAAATCAAGCCGCAGCATGGTTGCGCCGTCGCTTAAGGCTTGCGCAGGATCGGGATGCGTTTCAATAAAAAGGCCATCTGCGCCCGCAGCTATAGCTGCCATGGATATGGTGCCGATCAATTTTGGATTTCCACCGGTAACACCTCCGGGCTGATTGGGCTGTTGGAGGGAATGGGTACAGTCTACCACAACAGGTACACCCTGTTCCTGCATCAGGGGAATATTCCGGTAATCCACGATCAGATCCTGGTATCCGAAGCTGTTACCCCTTTCTGTAAAAATTATCTTTTCGTTTCCGGCCTTCCTTATTTTTTCAGCCGCAAATTTCATGGCCGGTCCGCTGAGGAACTGACCCTTTTTTACGTTGATGACTTTGCCTGTTTCTGCGGCTGCAATCAGCAGGTCGGTCTGACGGCAAAGAGAAGCCGGAATCTGTAAAACATCCACAAAATCAGCCGCTGGGGAAGCTTCGTCGTGGGCATGTATGTCTGAAGTTGTCGGTAATTTATATTTCCGGCCGGTTTTTTGAACCAGGGCAAGGGCATCCTGGTCACCGATCCCGGTGAAAGAGCTGCCGCTGGTCCGGTTAGCCTTACGGTAAGAAGCCTTGAAAATATAGGGTATGCCCATCTTGGAGCAAAGCGCGGAGACTTTGGATGCAACGGTGCTCAGTAATTCTTCTGATTCCACCACACAGGGCCCGGCAATCAGGAAAAAATTTCTTTCGTCGTAGTCCTGCCCCTTAAAAAGATCTTTCAGGAATGCCTGCATAAGTATATGTATAGAAATGTACTATGAAATTAGTCTGTATTTCTTTTCGTTGATTAAACTATTTTTGCAAAACAGAGTCTATCAGGGAAATCTGATATAAAACCTTCAATATGAAAATTGCCTTATTATCTGCATTTGTTATTCTAATCGGTTCGGGTTGTACCAAAACCACCGTAAATCAGGTCAACCAGGTATATTCAGCAGTATACACAGTGGCTGCTAACCAATGGGCTGGGGGACAGGATCCTGATGGGACAACCTTTTATTCTACCACCCTGTCTGTTCCGGAACTTACCCAACAAATTGATGTGAATGGGGGTGTGCTGGTTTATCTGTCTTTCGACGATCCATCAGCAACCGACCCGGTTTATGAAGCCCTTCCTGAAGTGATCAACGGCGTAGCTTACGGAGCGATTCATACAACCAGCAAGGTGACCATTGATTTACGTGCGGCAGATGGTTCAAATGCGCC
>DATCAO010000676.1:0-2015 GCA_036512575.1 Puia sp. | reverse complement strand
AATTATTGAGGAGAACTTACCTAAATTGAAATGAAACCTTATTTGTAATCCCATGCACGAAGAATTAATTATTTATGCCGGCAATAAAATAAATCCGACCAATGCGCTGATCATGCTGCACGGAAGAGGCGCTTCGGCGGAAGATATTCTTTCACTCGCCGAACACCTGCATGTAAAAGATTATTTGCTGGCTGCCCCCCAGGCAACCAATAACAGCTGGTACCCGAATTCTTTTCTGGCACCACCTGACAAAAATGAGCCCTGGCTTTCCTCTGCATTGGAATTAGTTCACCAAATCGTAAATGGTGTCGTTAAGCGGGGTATAACATTCCCCAATATCTATTTTTTGGGGTTTTCCCAGGGCGCCTGTCTTACTCTGGAATATACCGCTCGCCATGCTGCCGGTTATGGCGGCATTGTCGCCTTTACGGGTGGCCTGATCGGCGACCGGATTTATGAAGAGAAATATAGTGGTAATTTTGATTTCACGCCTGTTTTTATCGGAAGCTCAGATCCTGATTTCCATGTACCGGTTGAACGTGTTCGGGCCTCCAGTAATGTATTCAGGAAAATGGGCGCCAACCTGACGGAATCCATTTATAAAAACATGGGTCATACTGTGAGCCAGGACGAGCTGAACCAGGCTAATACACTTGTATTTAAACAGACTCTCTAATGCAATATTTTATTTTTTCTAAGACAGACCGCGGCAAAAAAAACATCGGCTGGTTAAAAAGCAATTTTGTTTTCAGTTTCAGTAATTACTACAATCCTGTAAGGAGTGCTTTTGGGACTCTTATGGCATTTAATGATGATTATATGGAGCCTGGAAAAGGTTTTGGGATCCATCCCCATATCAATATGGAAATTATTTCTGTTTTATTAAAAGGAAAAATGAATCACAAGGATTCGATGGGATATAGTACCGTCATCGAAGAAGGCGGCGTTCAGATCATGAGTGCGGGAAGCGGTCTTCGTCATGAAGAATATAATATCGGTGAGGATGAGGTTAATTTTCTGCAGATCTGGATTCAACCCAAAATGCAAAATATTATTCCCCGCTACCAGTTCCGCCGGTTTCCGAAAGAGGAACGAATGAATAAACTCACAACTATCGTTTCGTGGGAGGAAGGCCAGGAACATTGCTGGATAAATCAGAATGCACGGCTAACCCTCGGATTATTTGAAAAAGGACTGCAAATTCAATATGGATTCAACCCGGAGAACAAATGCATTTTCATTTTTCAGATAGCAGGTGATACGCTTGTAAATGGTATCGAACTGAATAATAGGAATGCAATGGGCATCTGGGAAACTGATCAGATTTTAATTGATTGCAAGGAAAACGCAGAATTTTTGATTATAGAGACTCCTGTCAATCAGAAATAACACCGGCTTCGAAAGTCCCGATGCTCCAGTCTTAACCGTTTTATTTATGGCTACATCATTCATACAGCACATTTACAGAATTCCAGCCCATAAGAGGCTGATGATCGCCTTGTTCTTTTCATTCATAACGTTTATCATCAGCGGCAAAACGCCTCCTGCTATACAATTTATCCTGGTCTGGAGCAGTTTTTCTTTTGCAAGCTTAATTTTATTCTGGATAACCATTTTAAATGCAGGATTTCACGAGGTAAAGTCTATTGCCAGAAGGCAGGATTCCAGCCGGACCAGTGTTTTTATCTTCGTGCTGGTTGCTGCGGTCATCGGTCTGTTTGCCGTCATCTTTTTATTAAAGATTCTTCCCGACAGAAATGCCGCCGGGTATTGGTATCATATTGGCTTTTCATTTGTTTCCGTTGTTTTATCCTGGACGCTAATTCACACCATCTTCACTTTTCGTTATGCGCACCTGTATTATACTTGCCGCATGGAAGAGAAAGGCATAGAAAAGGAACGGGAAGGTGGATTGCAATTTCCAGAAGAAGATTCACCCGACTATCTGGATTTTGCTTATTTCTCATTTGTGATCGGCATGACCTTCCAGGTCTCCGATGTGACCATCAGTTCCC
>DATCAO010000675.1:0-2200 GCA_036512575.1 Puia sp. | reverse complement strand
TTATAATGCAGCTGGTCGTTATTATAGGCGTCCACATGTAAAACGAGACCGTTTACACGGGCTGATGGCAATGCCGTGGTATGAAGTTCTCCCGTTTCGTCTGTCCAGTAAGCGGAAACGGGTTCGCCTGGCACCGGCTTAAACCGCAGGGTACCCATACCCTTAAACCGGGTGTGGAAAGAATCAATGATCTTGTTTCCTGCATTTTTCAGTACACCATTCACCGATACAGGTTTTCCATGCTGATCCAGGGCTTCAAAAGCAAGCACTGAAGAAACCCCGTTTATCAGGTCCCCGCCTTCAGGAAAAAAGCTGAGCTGGGTTTGTTGTTTTTCGGGTACCGGAAAACCGCCTTCCACGGGCATGAGTACCGGAATATCTTTATTATATAAAAAAGCATTGTCGAAATTCAGCATCCACTGGGTATAGGCCTTCACATGAACAACTCCGTTTTTAACCCAGGCCGGGATCCTGAAAAAACTACTGGCCCCTCCTTCAGTAATCGGAGCTATACTGTGCAGAAGTAATCTGCCATCAACATCGGTCCAGTCGAAATAGAGATTTTTACTCAGCGCAGAAGGCCGGGCATCGCTCATCAGGTACGCTTTCATCCATACCGTTTCCCCAGGCAAATAAGTGTCTTTGTCAAAATGAATATGAATTTTCTCCTGCGGGAACCTGTTATTGTAAGCGTTGAGGGAAGAATCGATTGACTGGCTAAGGACCCTGCCACTGAGAAGGCAGGTGACACATAATAAATAGATCAGTCGGTTGTTCATATCAGAGGGTTTGGATCTTACTACTTAGTGGAAACCGATAACTGAAGTCAAAAAGGGGGCAGTGATACTGACCCCCTCGCGTTTTTTAGATTGCTATATCTTAACCATTGATCACGCTGCTGTGGGTCAGGTACTTTACAGTCGGGTGATATATAAATAAACAACTACCATTCCTGATCGTGCGGATGATCTTTGGACTCATCGCAGTCGGCATCGCCGTACAACCCAGGCTTCTGCCCATCTCACCGTTGTCTCTTAAATATTCCGGACTGATATAATCAGCACCATGTAATACGATATGTCTTTTAGCCGCCATGTCATTATATCCCTTCTCAATTCCACGCACTTTCAACGAAAGACCATTTCTTCCCACATAGGTTTTGGAGGTAATGAAAAAGCCAAGGCTGCTTTTAAATGAATTCGGCCTGTTAGAAAATGAGCTGGCATATTCAACGCCGGAATTCATACCATGTGATACATAAGTGTTGAACAATAATTTTTTATGGGCTACGTCGATCACATACATCCTTTTGTTGCTGGACTTCTGCGTAAAATCACATACCGTAAGCACATCTGTTTTTTTCAGCTGACCTGTTTTCAGCAGGTTATGGTATCCTCTCCAGGCATATTCAAATGCCTTTTGATTCAATCCGGATTGATCGAGTTTCATGGAATCATATAATGTAAGTGCCTGTTTGATCACCATCTTTACTTCAAAGGCTTTTTTTACTTCGGCACTGGCATTGAAATCCGGAGCTTTATCCACATCAACCAGCTTTTCAACGGCTGCAGTCTTCATTTCAGAAGTGCTGTAGGCAAAATTTTTGAAATTACTGTTGGTCAGAACAGGAATATGGTAAGTGGCCGCAACAACGGCTGTACTTGTGGATACTTCGATTTTTTTATGGCTGCTGGAAATCAGCACCGGGGAGGTAATGACCAATAGCGAGATGCTGCTGGTGGATACAAGTGTAGACAACGTTTTCATGACGCAGGATTTATTAAGTTTTCAAAAGGTACAAGTCGGGTCGGTCTGGTTATTAACCAGTTGGCGTTTCATTGGAAATCACACCTGGAATACAATAAATTCTCTCTTATTCCGGGTACGATCTAAATGGATACACTTAGCAGTATAAACGACAGCATCTGTTGTGATATTGTATTTTTCCCATGGAAGAACAGATACTTTATCGTAAAACAAATATTGCAATTATACTATACAAATCATAACTTTTTCGACGAATGATTTCCAATAATCGCTTCTGTATGGTAAAGAACTATAGATATAAATTCAAGGTTGGGACCAATTCATCTTTCAACGATCGGTCAATCAGAATATATCACGCAGAAGGCTAACAATGAAAGATTTAGAAACCGAATTTTAATGAGTGGAAATCACCGGGTTTTTGGCATACCCGTCA
>DATCAO010000674.1:0-4603 GCA_036512575.1 Puia sp. | reverse complement strand
GGATAAGACCTTTGCGGGGTAAAATCCTGCCAACAGGGAAGTAGTCAGGGTTAATAATAAGAGGAAAACTAAAGCAGGTGAACTGAATAAGTCTGTATTCAATCCGGGAGGCAATAAGTCGTGAAACAAACGGAGCAGGGGATTCATTACCATCATGGACAAGCCGACAGCAATCAGGGTGAGCAGGAATATTTCACAGAGAAATTGTAAGACGATGCCGCGCCGGCTGCTTCCCAAAACCTTCCTGATTCCGATTTCTTTCGATCTCTGAATAGACTGGGCTGTGGAGAGGTTAATGAAATTGATAGCCGCAATGATCAAAATAAATAAGGCGATGGCCATCAATCCATATAGAGTAGGTAGATGGGCTTTGCGGCTGAAGTTATCAGGATAACGGCCATCAAAGTGCAGATCGGCAAAAGGCTGAAGCCGAAAGGCTACTTTGTTGTCGCCCATGTGCGTCATATTGTCTTTGACGATTTTTGCAAACTCGGGATAAATTCTGGTCGGAGTTGTGCCATCAGTCAGTTTCGCAAATACCTGAGTGTCTCCATTCCATCCTCCCCAGTTATCCCAGCTTCCTGCCTCTTTTAGATAACTGTGTTCAACGGTACTATAGGAAATAAAATCCGTGAACTTCAGGTCGCTGTTCTTTTTGAAATCCCTCACTATACCGGTCACGGTTAACCGAAGTGAATCTTCGTAGATAATCTGGCGCCCGATGATTTCGTCCAATGGTATGGATCCAAAATATTTTTCCGCCTCATTTTCGGTGATCACCACCTGGAATGGTTCATTAAGTGCGGTGGCTTTATTCCCCTGCAACCATTCATATTGGAATACGTCAAAATATTGCGGTTCGGTCAATATGATTTTTATAGGTTCCTCGTGGGCATCTGTAGGGAAAAATCGTTTTACAATTCGGTCGCCGGCCGGTATGGACACTTTCATGGATATACTATGAAACATCGCTACAGATTCCAGCCCTGATACGGACGCCCGGATCGATTTCGCGGCGGGATCCGGAATGGTAGATATCGGATTTTTCTGTCCCGCTGCATTTTGTAATTCCGTTACGATGCGATAGATCCTTTTTTTATCCGGATGAAACTGGTCAAAACTCATTTCAAAACTGGTGACGGTATAGATGATCACACAAGCGCTGATGCCGATCGCCAGTCCGAGCACATTGATAAAGGCAAAGATTTTATTCTTTTCGATATTCCTTATGGCGATTTTGAAATAATTTTTCAGCATGTGGATCGGTTTGAATATTTTGAAATAAGGGGACAGGCAAAATCATACTAAAACTGTGCCTGCCTGCAACAGACTAATAATCAGATGGCTATGATCCGGATAAATCGGATGTTGTGCGATTTTGATACAGGACTGTTCGCTTGCAGGACGCGAAAGAGAGCCGTTCGGAAATCATTGATGAGACCAGTAAAAAAGAATCCGGGAATACACTAATTTCAAACAGATGTCAAATTCGAACCTCAAGACTGTAGAAAAAAGCTTAAAATATTGGCTCGCGTTCGGGGCTATATATATTATATGGGGCACGACCTACCTGGCTATAAAAATCGGGATTAAAGATATTCCTCCGTTTATCATGGCATCCATTCGGTATTTCATCGCAGGGGTGATCCTGTTGACGATTTGCCTGGTGAAGGGAGAAAAAATATTTTCAAAAGGGGTGGGTCATAATCTGCTGATCGGTGGGTTTATCATGACTTTCGGACAGGCCATCGCCTTCTGGTCGGAAAAATATATTTCTTCCGGACTCACCGCTGTCTTTGGTTCTTTATTGCCCATTTGTTATATCATAACGGACACGAGAAACTGGCGTAATTATAAAGGAAGTAAACTGACGATTGCAAGTATCGCGCTTGGCCTCGTGGGCATCCTGATTTTATTTATCAGCCCCGCGGAGGCCTCTGCGGAACACAGTACGGGCACACTGAGTTTTATTGCGTCGGTGGTTACGGTTGCCGGATGCTTTTGCTGGGCTGCCGGTTCTTTATATTATAAGTATCATAAAAAAACGGGTTCACTTCTTGAAAATGTCGGCTGGCAATTGATCGGCGGTATGCTCTGCTGCGGGATCATTATTTTTATTACAGGCGAATGGAAAACTTTTGATATGAAAGTCGTTTCCCCAAAAGCCTGGTTTGCTGTCGTCTACCTGGCCATTGCAGGATCAATCGTTGCGTTAATTGCCTTATACTGGTTGTTGGCCAGAAGACCCGCTGCGGTTGTTGGCACGTATGCGTATGTCAATCCCGTGATCGCCGTGCTGCTCGGTTATTTGATCGCCAATGAACAAATTACTATTATCCAGATTCTAGGCATGGTCCTGATTCTGGTTGCTGCTTATATGGCGAATCAGGTGAAGTTTAACACCGGCGAAGGGTAACTGAAATACTATTCTTCCAAACTATACGCAACAACAAAATCCCCCTGCTTGGTATGAATTTTTCCGTGACCACCGGCCGCGATCACGACGAATTGCTTGCCGTTCACCATATAAGTCATCGGCGTGGCCTGAGCACTGGCAGGCAAATGGAAGCCGATAATGGTCTCACCAGTCATACTATTGAACACGCGGAAATGATTATCCATTGTGGCGGCGACGAATACAAGCTGGCCGGCAGTAACTATGGCGCCGCCGAGATTGAGGGATCCCCAATTTTTTGCTTCCGGATATTTATCAGGATTCAGCATCACGCCGAGGGGAACCTCCCATTTATTTTTTCCGGTATTCAGATCAATAGCGACCAGCTCACCCCAGGGTGGTTTGCTCAATATATTAATCCCGTCTTCATTGGTTTTAATCAGGTAATCCCTTTTCAATAGGTAAGGTGTGCCCAGCTGGCGGCCCACTTCAATTTTTTGTCTTTCTTTTCTGATCTCGTCTTCTGTCATATTTTCTCTCGGTACCAGGGTGATGATGGCCGGAAGCCGGTTGATATTCGTGATCAGCAGGCCATGCACATTGTCGTAACACATGCCGCCCCAATGAATCCCGCCGATATTACCCGGCGTCATCAATGATCCCTGAAGGGAGGGCGGTGTATAAATGCCTTTATTCTGATACATTTTGATTCGCTGGATAGATTCTGCGCGCAGGGTTTCATTTACGCCCCAGCTGTCGGTACTATCTATTTTCTGAATGCCGAGCGGTGCCGGCAAAACCGGGAAAGGTTGTGTGGGCCAGGTCTGTTCACCTTTTACTTCGGAAACCGGAACGGGCCTTTCTTCAACCGGAAATACCGGCTTGCCGGTTAAACGATCCAACACGAAAATCAATCCCATTTTGGTTCCGATGATGGCAACTTCTTTTTTCTTTCCGTCCTTGGTAATCGTTGTCAATATGGGTTGCGCGGGAATATCATAATCCCAAAGATCATGATGCACAATCTGAAAATACCAAACCATTTTACCCGTCTTCGCATTCAGCGCAACGAGACTGTTTCCATAGAGATCCTGACCCAGACGCTCTCCGCCATAATAATCGGGACTCGGACAGGATGTGGGAATGAATACCAAACCATTTTTTTCATCAGATGAAATCGTAGCCCATGTGTTGGCAGCGCCCGTCTGATGGGCTTTTGGCCCGATCCATGTTTTCCATGCCGGATCGCTTTCGTTTTTGGGAATGGGATCCCATGACCAGATGAGTTTCCCGCTTCCCACATCATAAGCCCGCACAGTTCCGGCTGTCGCATCAAAACGGTTATTGTCACCAAGCGAGGATCCGACAACGATCAGGTTGCCGATGATCGCAGGCGCTGACGTGACGCTGATGTCTTGGCCCAGACCTGTTTTCAAATCCACAGTTCCCTGGTTGCCGAATCCCGGAATAGGCAAACCGGTTTTTGCTGAAAGTGCAATCAGTCTGCCGTCGATGGTGGCAAAAAAAACTTCCATGTCTTTCGCCGCATCAGCAGTAGAAGGTTTCCAGATAGAAACACCGCGGGATGTGATCTCACTATAATCCTCGTGCAGGTTTACTTTGGGGTCATAGAGCCAGATTTTTTTTCCGGTAGAAGCATCGATGGCAAAAACCCGGTCGGATGGTGTGCTGAAATATAACGTGTGATCGATCATCACCGGCGTGGTTTCGAATGCGGCTTTCGACATGGCCTCGGTGCCTGCATAGGTTTCCAGTTCGCCGGTCTGGAAGGTCCAGGCTACATGCAGTTTATTTACATTGTGGATATTGATCTGGTCGAGCGGAGAAAAGCGGCTGCCACCCGGATCCCTGCCATAGGACGGCCATTCATTATTATTTTGTGCGAAACCCCGGGTCAGGAGAAAAACCTGCACCAGGATGAAAAGGAAGAGGCTGGATTTCATGATTCTAATTCTTTTAAAAAGTTCAGCTGAAATATTCGCGCCAGGACTACTCATTCAAATTCCCCATAAATATCCTGATTTTTGAGACGGTATCCCCATCTCCTGGAGATTAAATTGCTTTCACGGATATTGATCAACAAATATTGTTCAACTTTGCAGTCAACTATAAACCCGGGATATGTTTATACGAACACTAATGGTTTCAGCCTCTATTCTCCTCCTTACATTAAAGGGTTCAGGTCAG
>DATCAO010000673.1:0-3900 GCA_036512575.1 Puia sp. | reverse complement strand
GGCTGAATGACCCCGGCTGATGGAAATGGCTTTATTGTCAAAACCTGTAAAGGCCAGAACCAGCTGATATTCCATACTGTCAACGAAAGACATTTCAAAACTGCCATCATCGTTTGCAATGAAATTTTTCGCCGGTGCTTTGGTTTTTGCATTTTGCAGCAGCAGGGTGGCATAACCCAGGGGTTTCCCGCTGGTCGAATCCACAATGTTCCCTTTCAGATTAATGACCGCGTGGCTGGTTTGTGCAGATGAGTGAAACAAAATCCAGGATAGCAGCGTAGTCAGGGATAAGATTTTCATGATCAGGTTTTGGAGGTACAATGAATCAGCAGGAATCACTTCCTTGCAAATACCGAATGAATATAGAACCTCTTCCTGAAGAAAGAAATATTTCGTAGTTTAAATATTCTATAAATATGATAACCGGCTGAATTCGGTGGAGGAAAGGTGATGGTTAACCTGATGGATTTATTTGAATTCGTTCCTGCCTAACGAAAAGATAATATTGGATGAATTGTCTGCGTCGGTTCTTTCGGGCACCGGGCTGAATCCGCTTTTTTTTAGCAACCTGATGGAGTTTTTATTTTTCTTATGTGTGAACGCTTCAATCCTGTCCAGGGAAATTTGAAGAAATGCATAGTCTAAAACGCTCGAGACCGCTTCATGCATGATTCCCTGTTTTTGAAATGCCGGCATCAGTTCATATCCCAACTCGGCTACCCGGCGATTCTCATCAAAATTCCACAAACAAATGACGCCTATTAATTTTGGACTGCCCAGGATGGTTATCACCCAATAAAAACTCCGCTCTTCCGAAATGTCTTTGTTTATTCTCAAAATAAAATCCCGGGCCTCCTCCCTGCTCTTTGTCCTTTGCCTGCTTATGAATTTGTTTATTCCCGGATCCGAACGTAAAAAAAGGATTTCCCGGTCGTCGGATTCAGATAACCTCCTTAAAAGAAGACGAGGTGTTTTCAATTCCGGGAAAGGTGAAAATCCTGTATGCATATAAAATCATTGGGCCTGGTCGGAGGAGGGCACCAGCCTCGCTGAAAGATCCGGATCGGGCATATTTTTATCAAATGGAAACATGGGCCGTTCGATTCGTTTGTATGGAAGCCGCTCCAGGTCCTGATCCACACCACCCGGCGTCAGCGCCATGATCCAGCCTGAATGCATCGCGTAGAGTTCAGGCTGCAGGTACCCGATTTTTACCACAACGATATCCGTTTTTCGCGGATTCAATCCCAGTCTGGTAAAATCAATTTCCTTATGATAGGGTTTCCGTTTCTGCGTTACGATAATCTGCACTGATCCAACCTGAACAACCACTTCAATGTCCGCATCGGGATCTCCATACACTATCGATTTGACCTTGCCCCTGATCAGCAATGGAGGAGCATAACGGGCATCTACCATTGCACCTGCATATCCCTGCACGCTCGCACCCACCCCCGCCTGAATGGCTTTTTGCACGAGATCAGGTCCCGGAATGGATGCATAGATCAGTGAGGGACCATTTTCCGATCTGAACTCGGGACGCGAAAGTATTTCTTTAAGCGTCCAGCTCACATCTCCCGCACCTCCGGCGGTTGGGTTATCGCCCATATCACTGATGAAAAAAGGATGCTGTTTACTCCTCAGCGCACTGTCCAGGCAGTTGGACAATGTTGCAGTGGGCGCAACAAATCCAAATGAAAAACGGACTGCCCAAAAGCTCTTTGCCAGTTCCTCTGCGGTATGGATCACCAGCATTTTGTCATCACCGGTAACCATAACCACGGCATGATTGCGGGGCTCATCAGCCCAGGCATATCCGATCCAGATCGCCGCGTCTACGATTCCTTTTTGAGCGGCTGCGGGTGCCACCGCTTTATACAAACCTTTCCCTGGTTCTATTCTTGTACTCGTTTTTTCCCCCGGTAATAATATGGGTATCGGGATCCATGCCTTGAAGGCAGGTCTTCCCTTCCCGGATTCAATCCGGCTGACCAGGTTTTCCACTGCCCGTTCCCTCGTCTCCATAGCATCTTCATGCGGTGCCATCCGATAGCAGGTAATCAGATCCGTATTTTCTGCCAGGCGCCAGGAAACATTTCCATGCAGGTCCATAGAAGTGGATATCACCGTTCCCTTTCCAACAACTTTCCTGATCCTGACGATGAAGTCACCTTCCGGATCATCGAGGCCCACAACGCTCATCGCCCCGTGAATATCGAAAAAGAGACCATCGTAGGGTAAGTATTTACGAAGTGAATCCAGTGTTTTTTTCACCAGCGACTCGTACGCCTCGCGGGTAACAGCACCTCCTGGTAACGAATTTCCGACAAGGATTGGAATCCAGGTTGCACGAAGGCGAAGAGAAGAATCGGGGGATAAAAAAGGATACAGCGAAAAAACTTCGGCCCCATATTTTGTATGGAACGCCTCTTCGTTTGTTAGCGCTGGCGAGAATGTGCTTGATTCAATACCCAGTCCCGCAATCGCAATACTGGGATTTGATTTCGCCGATACCCCGAATACCAGCAGACAACAACTGAAAAATATAAAAATAATTTGTCGCACGATATGTTTTTTAACCTTGAATCAGGAGAGCGCCATGCCATTCTAAAAGTAAATATTATTTATTGATCCATGCGCCAATGCTCAATGAGTGACCCATTTAAATTTCTGAATTCGGTTTCCCAGAATATCACCCACATAAATGCTTCCCTCATCGTCAATGACGAGATCATGATATCGGCAGGTCGGGCCCGTATATGAACCCACTCGTCCAAACTGTGAAATCACATGACCATCCTGGTCAAATTGAACAATATTGGAACCCTTAATGATCACATCCATCACAATCAGATAATCTGCTGCAAATACGTGTTGGTTTCTCTGGTTGATGGCAACCGAGTACAGTTTATCCAAAGAATTGTTTTTCCATTCCTTTAAAAACTTTCCTTCAGCGTCAAATTCCTGGATTCGATTGTTTTCACGGTCGGCTACATACACGTTTCCGCGGGTGTCCAGGTCTATAGCATGCGGAATATGGAATTCGCCTGGTTTGTCTCCCTTTCTTCCCCATTCAAAAAGATATTTTCCATCTTTGGAGAATTTGATAACCCTGCTGTTACGGTACCCGTCACTCACATAAAAAGAACCGTCCTGAGCAACGGCGACATCCGTGGGCCGGTTGAAATGCAGGGAATCATTTCCCGGAATTTTTGCTACACCCAGCTTCATCAGCAATAGACCTTCATGACTGAATTTAAAAACCTGATGCAATCCCACATCGGTTACCCAGACATTATTATACCCGTCGACCGTTAACCCATGTGGCATAATAAACAGATTGGCTCCCCAGCTATTTTTTATTTTCCCGGAATTTCTGTCGATCATCAGGATCGTATTGGAAGAAATCAAACTGTCAGGAAATTCTTCTTCCAGTAATTTCCATCGCCTGCCAGGTCTGTGAAACACAAAAATATTCTGACTGGTATCAATTCCAATTCCCCCCGGCTGACTTAATGAATATCCCTCCGGTAACTGTGGCCAGTCGACTACCAATACATATCCGGAATGATTCACAGAATCCTTCGGGTTTCTTTGCTGCCCCAAACCATATCCCATAATGAGAATAAAGCCAACAGATAATAAACCCCGGTTTTTGGTTTGCCTTCTATTCATCTTGTACTAATTAACTCTAAAATAGCATTTTTAGACCGTGTTTCAAGATTGCTCAACGACTGGCGCGAGACCCACTCCGGTCCTTGAAAACCGCTGATATTCTGAACGTCAGATGATAAACCGTTTTTTAAGTAATAAATGCAAACCCGCTGATTTCTATTTGCACAATTCACAAATGAGGGGAAATGAAAACACATTCTTTGCATAATTAATCCGTAAAACAGG
>DATCAO010000672.1:0-3667 GCA_036512575.1 Puia sp. | reverse complement strand
AATGAGTTGATTGCGGACCAAAATAGAAATTTCGTCCTAAAGCTGATGAACTACTGCATCATTTTAACTGCAAGTTGTGATTTACTCGCATTCCTCCGTTTAGTTTACTCTGTCCTCAAATTCTTCACCGGGTTGGATCTTGCCGCCTGGAAAGTTACCGTGAATAGAGAAAGTGTTTGTTTTATTTCTTATCCTGGTTTGTACATGGAGACCGTACTGTTATTGAATCCGGGTTTTTTTGCAATGGCGCGAACGGACTGAGTTTTTATTATTTGAAATGGCTTTGCATACAGATTTGATTTGGTGAAAGAGGGTATGGAGTCGTTCAGGGTAAAATAAATCTGAACCCCCGGGGTATTACAGGAGATAGTTACCAAATTGTTCCTGACGGTGATCAGCGGCGGTTTGATGATATTTACATAAGTCGTTGTGCGTTGATCATGAATCACACCCTTCCAGTTCACTCCAAATCCGAAATCATAAGTATTTCCCTCCGAGTCGGTGTAAGCCAGCATATCATGCGGAACGTCTTCGTATTGCGCTTCTACAGTTTGCATATTGGCAGGCATTTGCAAAGGCAGGAGTCCGGAAGGTTCTGAATCCCCGGTTATTATATCCAGGATGGCCTGGTTTTGCACGCCGAAACTGGCCACGATGGCATTGACCTGGCTTTCAAATTCCTGCATCACTGCCGGCTTGGACAAAGCAATTGCAACAATAACCGGTTTGCCGTTCATGAGTTTTTTGGTGTCCAGTATAGACTGAAGATCCTTTTCATTTCCGGACCTAACGGATTTGTTTTTATATGAGCGGTTTTTCACTTCCGGTTCTGCCGGATCCCCTGAAGCCATACTCTGCGACCTGGCATCGTTTGCCGTGTATGGCCCAAACTGAAGCGAGATCGGCACATATCCGTTACCGCCGGGGTTCGCCAGTTCACCTTTATCATATCCAGGTCCGCCATCCGGACTGCTGACAAAAACAATGGCAACATCGGCTTTGGACGGGTCGTCTGTAACAATAAAATATTTTTTTGCGAGTTCCGGATTCAGGGCGTCCTCCCATTTTTCGGGCGTAATATTTCCAAAAAAATCCTTTCGGGATGCAGTAAAACGCTTTGGAATAAATACGGTGATGCCTTTATGCAAGGGCAGCAGGTGGGATTTGTTTTTGAGCATCACCACTGATTTTAACTGGGCATTGTAACCAGCCAGCATGAATTGCGGATTACCTACGGTCTGTTTTGATTCTTCCACGACCAAATAAGGATTTTCAAAAAGACCAAGCCTGAAAATATTTCGCAATAGCCTCACAGCAGACTGCTCGAATCTCGAACGCATAGATTTTTCTCCGTGTTCCTTTACACCCATTTGATATGCTTCGATAACCGGTGCCGCGACATTGTTCCCGCCAAACTGATCCACGCCTGCCATCAGAACTTTATAGTGACGTTCAGCCACCGATTTTATTTCCATACCCCAGCTTTTGCCGGCAAAAATATCCGGAGTTTTACCTTCATCGGCAGTTACCAACCAGTCAGTACATACAACGCCATCATAATGATATTTTCCCCTTAGCAAATCCTTTACGAGATACCGGCTGTATCCATTCCCGACATTTTCGAAATTTTTCTGGTCCTGGCTAAAGGAAATGGTATAGTAAGGCATCACCGCAGCGGCCGTTTTTGTTTTTCCGGAAAGATTCAAACCACCATCGACAAAGGGTACCAATTGTTCGTCCAGATTATTGCCGGGGTACACTGCAAATTTCCCATAGGCAAAATGGGCATCACGCCCACCTTCCTCGGGACCTCCGCCGGGCCAGTGTTTGATCATGGCGTTGACGCTTTGATAACCCCAGCCATTATGGATTTCTGCTGCGCCCAAAGAAGTCTGGAATCCATCCACATATGCGCGAGCCATGTCTTCCGACAGTTTGGGATCTTCTCCAAAAGTTCCATTGATTCGCACCCATCGCGGCTCTGTACCCAGGTCGATCTGTGGTGACAGGGCCGTCGTTATGCCCAATGCCCGGTATTCCCTGGCGGCGATATTTCCGAACTTCTGCACAAGTGTTGGATCGAAGGTTGCTGCAAGGCCAAGCTGTTCGGGCCACATAGAAATCTTACCTCCCGCGCCGGCATTATATTCAGTAGTGGCATTCGCACTGTTTCTGGGATCAGAACTGTTGTTGGCAGGTATTCCTAATCCAATTCCTTCTACCAGCGCTTGCACATGGTTATTCCAGGTGGCTGCTACTTCAGGTGATGTCAGTGTTGTAACGAGTATGTGCCGGAGATTGTCTTTTGTCAGGAACTCCAATTGCTGATCAGTCAAATCTGAAGGTTGCGCGCCGCTTTCGTTAAATGGTTTACCGTTATAGGTTCCGGCGCCAAGTCCTTTACTACCGGCAGGAATCGCCTGGTGCCGGCTGTATAACATGAGACCCGCGATTTGTTCGACGGACATAAGGGAAGCCAGGTTCCCGGCGCGGGCATCCACAGGCAGCCGCCAGTCTTCGTAAGGATCCAGTTTGCCGTTTTTATTTAAATCTTTAAACAACAATCCATCCTGTTCAATAATTTTCACTCCTGAGCTTTCTGCATATCCCAGGACGGGGCCGCCCTTTGGATTTTTCACATAGTGAATATTTTCACCCTGATCTTTTTCGGAAGATTTGTAACCTGCCAGGAGAATGACCGAAGTGAGCATCAGGATAACCACTAATGCTGAGAAAAATCGGGGAAGGAACTTTTTCTGGCTCATATAGCTTATTTAAAAAAAATATTTGATACCTTCTATTAAGTTAAGGAAATTTTAAATACCCCATTTCTAAAATCATACACCTGACGAGCTTTGTAAGACAAAAAACAAATCTTCATGTTAGACAAACAAACGCAGACGTCCCTGGCCATACAATTCAGGCAGCAACATTTCGGAAGCCGGCTGCTTATATTGCCAAATATCTGGGATGCCCTGGGCGCAAGGCTCATGGAAAATCTCGGTTACCCGTCAGTAGCAACCGCGAGTGTTGCAACAGCACTCACCAATGGTTTTTTGGACGGAGAACATATTCCATTTGGCCGTTTACTGGAAATTGTACGAACAATTGCTTCGTCTGTCCGGTTGCCGCTCACGGTGGATATGGAGCGTGGATTTGCGCAGGACAACATCCAACAACTACAGGAAAATATTCTTTTGCTGATAGAACATGGCGCCATTGGAATTAATATTGAAGATTCCAGGCCGGATCATAAAAGTCTATTTTCCGTTTCAGAGCAATGCCGGAAAATTGAAGCGGTTAGGGAAATAAGCTTACGGTGTGGTGTTCCATTGGTCATTAATGCCCGTACGGATGTATTTCTTACAGGTTCGGAAACCAATGCCCTTGAAGAAGGGATCGTAAGAGGCCAAGCTTACAAAGCAGCGGGTGCTGATTGTATTTACCCGGTCACCATCAGCAGTTACGAATCGATTTCGCGATTTGTTGGTGAAGTCGGTATGCCGGTGAATGTATTACTCATGAAATCGATCCCTGACCTGAAGCGATTAAAGGAAATCGGTGTTGCCCGGGTCAGCCTTGGGCCGAATCTGCTTTCTCATGTTCTCGCTTCGATGAAAGAGATTGCTGAAGGCCTTATGCATGAAAACAGCTCAGCATTTTTCAG
>DATCAO010000671.1:0-3318 GCA_036512575.1 Puia sp. | reverse complement strand
ACCACGGCTGAGTCTGTGCTCATATATATCGTTCCGCTGAAAGTTCCTTTCACATAAGTGGCAGTGGCTTCCGTTATAGTACACGTGAAACTCTGTTGAACACTTCCATAACTGTAAGTGGAATTCCAGATTGAAGATGCGTTTGAACTCCCCATAGGATAAACATAGGACAAGCTATTATTTGTTGAGTTGTTGAGCGCAGGAATTTCATAAGTAGTACCGGCAGTAAAATTATCCTGGTCGGACCAAAGTGTAATTCCGCCTTCCTCAGTTAATGTGGAACCCACAATGGTTAAATTATATACACCAGATCCCAGATTGGATTTTGCAGCGACCACTGTGGTATTCAGATTTTTGGCAGTTCCGTTGAAATTGCCTTTGAAATAGTATGCGGATGAACTATTTGAGCTTTTTTTACAAGAAAATAAAAGCCCGGTGAAGATAAGGACAAAAATTGCTTTTGTAATGGATTTCATGGTTATTGGTTGTGTGATGTAAAAACGTTCTGACCTTTATAATATTATTTTATCAGAGATATTCCGCATATTATTCCCAAATTGGTAATCGTATAACTAAATAATGGACACCTAATGGTATAACATAAGTGTTTTACCTTAGTACATGTCCCAGGTGAATAGTAAGCTTATGAAAATAATCGTGTGAAACTGCCTTATAGGATAGGCGTCCCAGGGCGAAACGGTTTATGATACGCCCGTCAACTGAACGGTTTGGATTAGCATTTAACAGTCTTCTTTTTTATACCGAGTCCTTTTTCTTTTGCTTTTAGTAAATAGGAAGCCGCATCTGGTATTTTTAATGCCGCGAGCATTCTCAGGGTGGCCCAGCCTGCTGCAGCGACATGTTCTTCCCTGGCGTCGATCCATTCCAATGCCAGCACATACCCGTGCTCACTTCCGGCAGCCACCCAGGGCACCCTGTATTCGTTGATGTTTTGGGAAAGGACCTGTTTTACCCAGGACCTGAGATCTGCAATCGTCATTTTTTCGTCATCGGCAATCAGACCTGCGAGATACATCGCATCCGCATTTCCGGTGGCATACAATTCTTTTGCCAACCCATAATCTGTTTTAATTTTCTTCTGAATCGTTTTGAGATATTCAATTTTGACCCCGAATAGAGGCTCGCGTATGCCGTGATTTAGAAATATCTTCCGAATTCTTTCCGAACCTCTGGATTCAATTTCAGCCATGATTTGTTTTACGTTCATGACGATCGTTTTCTTTCCAAATGTAATACAAGGACCCTCATAAAATGAGGTCATACACTTTTTGCTGTTTTATTTCTTTAAAGCCGATATCTGAATAAAACATATTGGCTTCCTTTCGAACGATGTGACATCTGACCCGGATGAGTGAACAATTTCTGGTTTTTGCCCATTGCATAATTTCTTCAACCAGGAATTTACCCATGCCCTGTCGCCTGAAACGGGAATCAACTACCATTCCTACGATTTCCACAAACGGTTCCGAGGCCATGCGAAACGAGTAGATCCCGTGAATCCATCCGGCAATCTCCTGTTCATGTTGCAGAAGAAGTAAACGGTGGTCCGTCTGCTGCAGGATTTCCTTCAGGCTTCGGGACATGATTTCGCTACCGCTTTTATATCCCCATTGTTCGGACAAAAAAGCAATCGCATCCTGGTCGCTGATTTGGGCCTGCCTGCTGACGAACGACATGAAATCTTTTTATTAAAGCTATTGATTCCCGGGTAACGGCAGCCAAGGACGAAAAAGATTATTTTTGTCTGATTCCGAAGAAACCCGCTTCACAAACGGGAAATGGAATTCGATTATGGAAATCATAAAACTGGATGACTACGAAGCCCTGAGCCGGAAAGCGGCATCCCTGATCATTAAGGAGATCAGAAAAAATAAAAATGCATTGCTTTGTGCAGCAACCGGAAACAGTCCGACGGGCACCTATGCTTTTTTAAAAAAGCAATTTGACCTTGATCACAGTTTATTCTCGGAACTCCGGGTGATCAAGCTGGATGAATGGGGAGGAATTCCTATTGATAATCCTTCCACCTGCGAAAGTTATTTGCAGGAACATCTGATCGGCCCGCTGCAAATAACCTCCGACAGGTATATTTCATTTCAAAGTGATCCGCAAAATCCGGCCGGGGAATGCGGAAGAATACAGCAGGAACTGGGAAAAGCAGGGCCTATAAACATTTGCGTTCTCGGTCTGGGTATGAATGGACACCTTGCCCTGAATGAACCCGGAGTCTTTCTGGAAGCCATCCCGCATGTAGCAGAACTTTCAGCATCATCGCTGACGCATCCCATGATCGGAGGCGCGGGAAAGAAACCGTCTTATGGTTTAACGCTGGGTATGTCGGATATCCTGCAGTCATCCTGCATACTGGTCCTCATCAGCGGATCTAAGAAAAGAGAAATCACGACCGAATTGCTGAAAAGGAAAATCTCGACGGAATTGCCCGCATCTTTTCTCTGGCTTCATCCGAATGTGGTTTGTCTTGTGGACCGGGAAGCCTTTCCATAAATTCCAAATATCTTCAATGATCTTCGAGATAGTATTTTTCCTTTAAGAATACCAGCAGGGATATTGCTTGTACCCTCAATAATCTGATGTCATTTCGATAACTATTGATGATTCCTTTTGTCAAATCAATGGTCGATTTGAATTTTATCTGGTCGGCCGCGCTAGTGTTGGCAATATGAAACTTCCCATATACCAGGGGCGGATATTCGACCTGGTCTTCTTTATTGATTCTGGAATGATAAGAGTCAAAGGAGTAGATCTCCTGAAATATGGATAAACATTTTTGAAAATATTGTATGTAATAGGCTTTTTGGGCGTCTACATCCCGGATGGCTGCGTAATAGGCACTGATGCTGTCGGCCACGGACTGATTTTTTATTAAGCGCATATTTCCTGTGCTGAACAATTGGGTAATGGTCCGGGTGGAGAAATATATTGTGTGTTCATTCGAAAGTGACGTAGCCTGCCGGTAACAAATAAAAACAGCGCTGTCGTTGGTATTCACTTCAGGGGTCAAAAGCATTTCCAGGGTATCCATACCATGTATCTGGCTTGTGGTTCCCCTGATCGACCGGTTAGCTCGGGCCGTATCTGTTTTCAGGTCTTGCAACATGGATTCGATATATTCCTTCTCCTTGTTACGGTCCGAGATATGCTCCCGTAAACTTTCTGCAATAAAACCCAGACTGACGGCCAGGAAGATCATCAGGAATTCCAGGAAATATTCCCTGAAGTGTTTCTTTTTATGTTTTAAGTCAGGATGATGGTGCACTTCCATAGGCTCGGGTTTCT
>DATCAO010000670.1:0-3599 GCA_036512575.1 Puia sp. | reverse complement strand
GGTAGTGTATCGCTTACGGTTTCCCATATAATTCGTTGCTTTAAAATGTAATTTTACACTTAAAATAAACATTCCGACTTTTCAATACACCGCGGTGAAAAATACCAGATCCCAACAGGCAAATGCTCTCTCCCTTACTTTGTTCATATTTATAACTGCGTTTTGTACAATTGCAAATTCCTGCGATCAGCAACCACAAACTACAAATGCGCCGGCAGTGATGCAACAGAATGATTCAGCAAAGAAAAAATTTACCGCAGCCATGGTGGACAATAAAAAAGATCCCAACTGTGGCATGCCCGTTACCGCAGGTATAGAAGACACGGTTCATTACAATGGGAAAGTGTATGGGTTTTGTTCAGATGAATGCAAACAGGCATTCCTGAAGAATCCGGCGGAACTGGCGAAAAACGCGGATCTGAAGTAAGAGAGTATGTGAATATGGGAGTCTGGGAATCGTCAACCGAATATCGCGTATCACCAATCGTTTATCGATATACGATTAACGATCCACGATAAACGAACCTCACGCTTCCCCGTGTTTCAACACCTTGGCCTCAACATAAAAAATAGTTTCTTCCGCGATATTTTTCGACTGGTCGCCAACGCGTTCCAGCCGCCTGATAACAGATAAGTTGATCAGGGCCTGGTAACAATCCTCAGGATGGATCTCCAGGTATTTGACGGTAGCCAAAGGTGCATCTATATTGATCTGGTCCAGGAATTCATCTTTCTGAAAAATACTTCTGGCCAGTTGCGTATCCTCCTTCTCAAAGGCAGAAAGCGTGTCCTCAAGCATATTGATCGCTTCGTCATACATCTTAAAGGTATCGGTATGCTTCAGGAGTTCCGGGTTGAATGGTTTTTCCGCACTCAGAATGTATTTGGCCACACCTTCCGCGATATCGCCGATGCGCTCCAGGTTGGAATTGATTTTTAATACGGCCAGCACGAAACGAAGATCAACTGCAACCGGCGTGAGCAGGGCAAATATATTTTCACAATCCCGGTCAATCTTGAGCTCTGATCCATTGACCCGTTTTTCCCGGGACACCACTTCACGGGCCAGGTTTTTGTCGAAATTGACTAAAGCGATATTCGACTTGACCAGTTGTGAATGCACCAGGTTCCACATATTGATCACTTCCGTTTTTAACTCCTTCAGCTCTATGGCTAACTGTGACATAATATCTTAATTAATGATGATGGGCCTAACTGAATCTTCCTGTGATATAATTCTGTGTCCGCTGATCCTGCGGGTTGGTGAACATAAGTTTTGTGTTGTCATATTCTACCAGTTCCCCCATATAGAAAAATGCCGTCTTATCGCTTACCCTGGCCGCCTGCTGCATGTTGTGCGTAACGATTACCAGGGTATAGCTTTTTTTCAAATCATGAAGCAGTTCTTCAATACTGGAAGTAGAGATCGGATCCAGTGCGGAAGTGGGTTCATCCAATAACAATACTTCAGGTTCCATGGCAATAGCACGGGCAATACACAAACGCTGTTGCTGGCCACCGGATAAAAAAGTTCCCTTTTTATGCAGCGAATCTTTTACCTCCTTCCACAAAGCCGCCTTGGACAGTGACTCTTCCACTTTTTGATCTCTTTCAGCTTTGGGCAATTTCATCCCATTCAATTTATATCCCGCAATCACATTATCGTAAATACTCAGGTTGGGAAAAGGGTTTGGTCTTTGAAACACCATCCCAATTTTGAGTCTTACAAATATGGGATGCATGTTATAGACGTTGTCGTTGTTCAGGATCATTTCCCCATTACAGGTGGCACCCGGAATCAATTCATGCAATCGGTTGATACATCGAAGATATGTAGTCTTACCACAGCCGGAGGGTCCCATGACTGCCACTATATTGAATTTCGGAATTTCAATATTGACGTTCTTTACCACGTGATTGGTTCCGAAATAGGCATTAAAATTCCGGCTTCTTATAATTGTACGTTCCATCTTCTGGTTGTCAGCTTTGTAATAATGTTTAATAACAATACTGTAAATAACAAAATGAGCGCCGCGCCCCAGGCCATATCGTGCCAGTCATCGTAGGGGCTGGTTGCATAATTAAAAATCATGAGCGGGAGACTCTGCATTGGTTTCCGCAGGTTCGTAGTCAGGAAAGGATTTCCGAAGGCAGTAAATAGAAGCGGGGCCGTTTCCCCGGCAATACGTGCGATCGATAACATGACGCCGGACAAAATGCCGCTGACACCACAGGGCACGATGACTTTTAGAATCACGCGGTGATAGGGAAGCCCGAGTGCCAGTCCGGCTTCCTTCAGTGAGAAGGGGATCAGTTTCAAAGTTTCTTCCGTTGAACGGACCAGGATGGGCAGCATCATAATCGCAAGAGCAATACTTCCTGAAATAGCCGAGAATGATCCAATGGGTTTTACCACCCAGAAATATACCACGATACCGGTTACTATAGACGGAACGCCCTGGAGTACGTCCACTGATAAACGGCTCCAGTAGGAGAGGCGACTGTTTTGATTTTCACTCAAATAAATTCCGCCCATGATTCCGATCGGAATCGCCATCACAGCGGCTGCCATCACGATCAGTATGGAACCGATCAGGGCATTCGCAATGCCGCCGCCCGATTCGCCGACAGGTTTCGGAATCTTTGTAAGAAAGTTCCAGTTTATTTTTGTAATGCCCTCTTTGAATATATATATAATGATCAATATCAATGGCAGGGTAATGAGGAAAGCTAAAAAAACAATCAGCGCCTGGGCCAGCTTGCTTTTACCTACTCTGTATTTGACGCTTACACTCATGTTCTATTCGTTTGTAAACTTCTTAATGATGCGTTTTCCAATCATATTGATCACTACCGTAACAAGAAATAAAACCAGACCCAGCTCGATCAGGGCCGATAAATAAACTGTATGATCAGCTTCCGTAAATTCATTTGCAATCACGCTGGCCATAGTATTGCCCGGAGCAAAAATACTGGTAGGAATCAAACTCGTATTTCCGATCACCATAGTTACCGCCATTGTTTCGCCCAAAGCCCTTCCCAATGAAAGTAAAACCCCGGCGAATAATCCGGATTTAGTGTAAGGAAGAATTACATTCTTAATCACTTCATACCTTGTTGCTCCCAGCGAATAAGCGGCTTCTTTTAATGGTGAAGGCACCAGCCGGATCATTTCACGTCCGAGAGAAGCGGCATACGGGATAATCATCATGGCCAGGACCAGTGAAGCTGTAAAAATACCGATTCCATACGGCAGTATTCCTAATTTCATTTCCAGTGAACGAACGAGGGGTACCAGCACCAGCAGGCCCCAGAATCCATAAATCACTGAAGGTACTGCAGCGATCAGCTCCACCATATTTTTCAACAAATTGGAAAGCCAGCCTTTAGTATTGTATTCTCCCAGGTAAATAGCAATTGCAAAAGAAAACGGAATGGAAATGATAAGCGCAAGAAAAGAAGTGAGTATGGTGCCTAATAAAAAAGGTGCCGCACCATATACGTTATTCAGAGGATCCCAAGTGGTTCCCCAAAGATATTTCAGGCCCAGGTGTTTTATGGAAGGAATGGATTCCAGGATCAATGTAAACAGAATGCCC
>DATCAO010000669.1:0-3474 GCA_036512575.1 Puia sp. | reverse complement strand
AGGCGATATGGGATGTCATATTATCGGACCGCCATTTAAATTATTGGAACTCGGTTATCCTTCTGAAATTTCCGGAAGTGCGAGCACCGTATACAGCGGAATATTTAAAGAAGGCGTTTATCCCGACAGCGGACCCGTATCCAGCTCATTGAAATTTGTCTTCAAACAAAAAAATGGCAAGCCGCTCGACTTGTTCTGGATGGACGGAGGTATAACGCCGGAACGCATTTCTTCACTGGATCCGGATCTGAATTTTAACCTGGCGCTGTCGGACTGGCCCGGAGAAAATGATTTTGAAGGAGGTACACTTTTCGTGGGTACCAAAGGAAAAGTGTCCTGCGGTTGGGGCGGATCCCATCCGAGGTTGTTGCCACTCTCATTGAATAAAGATGTAAAAGTTCCTGAAAAATATCCTCGGGTGGAAGGAGGCATGGACGGGCACTGGTGGCAATGGGTGAATGCCTGCATCGCTGGGTATGGCAAGGAAGAAGTGGATTCGCCATTTGTCGGTTATGCGGGACCGTTAACGGAAACCGTATTGCTGGGTAACCTCTTGCTCAGGAGTTTTAACATCAAGGAAAAAATACAAAAGAACGATCCGGTATATGGCAATATGGAAGGATACAAATTCAGCGGAAGATATATCGCCCTGCAATGGGATGCGCAGAATATGAAGGTCACCAATTTCGAACCGGCCAATCAGTTCGTTCGCAGGGAATACAGGAAGGGATGGGGGTCGCTGACGATGTAAGTCTATTTCAGGATGATTGTTTTCCTGCCATAAACCCTTCTTACGATCAGTAGTCCGCCGCTGCGCATGGGCATCCATTCGAACCCTTTGCCCGTTTTATTTTCTGCCAGGGCCTTGCCTTCCAGCAAAACGCCACCAGGTTTGCGGGTCAGTTTTATACGTTCGGTTCCGGATGAATCGTAAGGACGGTAAAATATTTTTACTTTATTGCTGTCCACATGTTCAAAATCGAGGGCATAGAATTTTTTCAGGTGGCCCGCATAATTAGCCTCTTGGATAACAGAACTGGAAGAAAGAATATGGTCTTCCCCGGGAGGCGCCAGGTTGGGATCAGTATCCATGGCCCTGAGATAATGGCGGATATAATCTCCATAACCGTCGGTCAGCCAGTTTTCATCTCCGGGGAAACGGTTCTTCCCATCAAAATCCACCATATAGGTTGCCCAGATCAGTTCGCGCAGGGCGTTGGAATATAAACTGGAGTCGCCCGTGAGGCTTGCATATAATATTTCATCTGCTCCCTGCCTGGACGTATGACTTTCGCCGGGTTGTTGGTAAACGGTTTGTTCATTCGTAACGATTACGCCATATTTTTTCCAGTTGGTGTTGGAAAAATTCTGATGCACCCAGTAGATGATTTTCAAGACATCTGTTTTCCATTCCGGAAAATATTCGCGGTGTTCCATAATGAAACGGGCGAAGGTCATCGCGTTAATCTGTGTTTCACTCCACCAGTCAACGTCTTCAAAAAAAGGCCCCCATTTATTTTCCTTCATCGCAACAGACTTCATCCAGTTCAAAAGAGTATTGAATCCGTACTGATAAGCGGAGATATTTCCTTTGCCCATGGCAGTCAGATCGAGGAAGAGCTGCATGGTTGGCGCCCAGTTGCTGGTAAAGGTGGCACTGTCGATCCAGGTTCCGGTCATATCGTGATCGCGCAACATCGCTGTAATTCCTGTGGTCGGATTCACTTTAAAAGGAAGCGGAGAATAGTTGATGTTTCCCGGCTGAATATGTGCTGCCAGGGTGTTGGCGATATTCACAGCGGCATCCAGGTAGAGCTGATTCTCCGGTACGTTAGATCCATTGCTCATTTTATATAAATGCACCAGCTCAAGACCGAAAGATCCGGCTTTGTCGGGTTGTAAAACATTTTTTCCCGCGCGCATATCCCCATCATAGTAACCAGAATAAATCAGGCAGTTGTATGGGAATGGAAGATTGGGCCATTTGCAATCGGCAGGTGAAAGTCCGTGCGACAAATAATAATCCGCGATGAAGAGCATGTTGATCTTCACTTTTTCATTTCCGGAATAAGGATAATATAAACGCCATGAAGAGAGCGCCATGGCGAACTGGTCTCCGCCGATCCCGCGGGGGTCGTTGAAATTCGCGTTCCATACCTGGTGATTCATATAATAAGGCAGTCCATTATAATCACGGCGCATAGTATCCCAGAAATTCCAGACAATGTTCATGATGTGGTCGAAAGATTTTCCGGGATCGGCATCGTACCAGGGGATCAGTTTACCGTTTTTGTCTGTTTTGATGGTGTGGTAAATCAGTTTTTCATTCACCTGGGCGGGGGAAATGAGTGATTGGCTGACCAAAAGAATAATTATAAAAATTCGCAGGCGCTTAACCATATATGTGATGCTATTAAATAAAGATATCGAGAAAATCTTGTTTGCATTCATTACTGTTTAACACCATGGAGTATCTAAAACGCTTAACTTGAGAACCCAAATAAAAAAAACCTTGCTCTTATGACCGTAACCAATCAGATATCCTTTCCAAAAAGGAATATCTGGGAGCCGATTCTGTCGCTGCAGCAGCGGATGGACCTGGGTAAGAACCAGCGATCCGTTACTTCCCGGGAGGCCCACGCGCAGTCGGTTTCTTCGAAGGACCGTGCCGACCCCATTCAGTTGCTGATCGAATCAGAAAAGGGAAGAGTGGAAAGCCTGGTTCCGATCCGTTATGGCCGGATGTTGCAATCGACTTTTGCTTTTTTGAGGGGCTCCGCTATTGTGATGGCGGAGGACCTGTCTCATGCGCCCTGCAGCGGAATATATGTTCAGTGCTGCGGCGATTGCCACCTGATGAATTTTGGCGGATACGCTACACCCGAACGCAACCAGGTATTTGACATCAATGATTTTGATGAGACCCTGCCGGCACCTTTTGAATGGGATGTGAAACGACTCGCGGCAAGTATCATCGTAGCCGGGCGGTATCGGCAATTTTCTGATAAGGAAAGCAAGAAAGCAGCATTTGCTGCCGTAAATATTTATTCTGAAAAGATCCGGGACTTTGCGATGATGAGGCAGCTTGAAATCTGGTATAACCGGTTGGACGAGGCTTCGATCATCGACATGTTTCAACTGGATCAATTATTCGTTAAGAAAGTAAAAGCCGTTACGCAAAAAGCAAAGCTTCATACGCATGAGCATGTATTCCCGGGAATATCGGAAATAAAAAACGGCAAGAGAAAAATCCTCGACCACCGGCCGCTGATTTATCATCCTCCTGACATTGAAAAATCGATTGAAAGGGGTTTTGCCTTTTTCGATGCATACTACAACAGCTTGTCCGACGACCGGAAATCTTTATTAAGCCGTTATAAAATTGAGGACATTGCTTTAAAAGTAGTTGGTGTCGGGAGCGTGGGCACCCGTTGCCTGATCGGATTGTTCTCTGCGAACGAAGACGATGCCATC
>DATCAO010000668.1:0-3595 GCA_036512575.1 Puia sp. | reverse complement strand
TACCGCGCCAGTTCTTCTTTACTGAATTGAGTATGCTCTGAGGCCATGATATTATTTTTATCTGGTGCCTCCCGCTATAGCGGGAACAATGCTGATAATGGAAGATTGTTGAACAGGTGTCTTTTCTGCCTGGAGATCCCTGATGTCATCATCACCCGAAAATATGTTCACAAATGAACGCAGTGTTCCCTGACCGTCCAGCAGGTGTTTTTTCAATTCTGGAAAATCAAGGGTGATTTTTTCGATCACTTCCCCGACTGTACCGGCATCCACCTGGAGTTTGGCCGTTTGGTTTGTAAATTTTCTGAGTGGGGTTGGAATAATTACTGTTGCCATGAAATGGTTTGGTTTATTTGTTCTGTGATAAATATTTCTTCTTCAAAGGATCCGGTTTCATTTAACCGCCAGCTGCGGGTATGATCAACCCCGTCATGCACAACGGAAAGAATGACATATGAAAAATAAGGTTGTGCTGCTATGCGGTCATGTTCCGAAGGAACCGCCGGATGTACGGGATGTGAATGATAAATGCCCAGCAGGGGTAATCCGCTGTCGAGTGCGAATTGTTCAGCCTGCATATAATCCTTCCCGGTAATTTCAAATCGCCTCCTTTTGTCACCTGGTTTCGCATTATGAACTTCCCTGGCTGTTGAAATCTTTCGGCTGCCATCAGCCAGCTCTGTACCAAATAAAAATCCGCAGCACTCATCCGGGAATGTTTGTATGGCCTGTGTTTTTATATAGGACAAGGTTTCCGGTTCGATGAAGATCATGAAAAAAGTTTTTTGTTGAGTTCCCCGTATTTGTCGCCATTGTCGGGAAGCAGGGTGACCACTACGCCATGATCCAGTTGGGAAGCCACTTGTATGGCTCCGACCAGGTTGGCTGCAGATGAAGGACTGAGTATCAAACCTTCCTTCTCCTTTACATGCCGGATCATACGATAGGCATCCTCGGTAGAAATTTCTAAATTTTCGTCGGCAACACCTGCATCGTATATTTTTGGAACGACTGCCGTTTCAAGATGTTTCCATCCCTCCAGGCCATGCAGTGGATTATCTGGCTGAAGGGAAATGATACGGATTGACGGATTTTTATCTTTAAGCCTCCGGCCAGTGCCGACCAAACTTCCTGTTGTTCCGAGACCTGTTACAAAATGAGTAATACCCGGCAGTTCTTTCAATAATTCATTCCCTGTTCCTTCATAATGTGCCTTCCAGTTATTTTCGTTTTTATATTGATCTGCATAAAAATATCGATCGGGTGCTTGCTCCATCATGGAACGCGCTACATCCTGGGCCCCGTCGGTTCCCTCAAAACGGGATGTGAGGATGAGCTCCACACCCAGGGAACGAAGAATTTCCTTTCTTTCAGCTGAGGCATTTTCCGGAAGACAAAGTGTTACGGGTATGCCCAGGATTCTGCCGATCCGGGCATAAGCTATCCCCGTATTTCCGCTGGTTGCATCCAGGAGGGATTTCCCGGAATGCAGGAGATTTTTTTCTATCGCATCACGAAAAATAGCATATGCCGCCCTGGCTTTTACACTCCCGGAGAGTTGTTCCCATTCCTGTTTGGCGAAAAGCAAAACATTTTCTTTCCTGAATACATTCGGAAAAGTTCTCAGCGGCGTATTGCCGATCTGCGAACCCAGTGCATGAAGCCTGGCCTTCAGGATCGGGGATGGTGATGTAATGATGTGTGACATGATTTAAATAAAAAAGCTCCACAAGAGTGGAGCTTCTTAATAATATATAATTTGTTTTTATCTATATCAGAATATTCCCCACCCGGCTGGTCCGGTTGTACAACAACAACAGCAGGTGGTAAATATTTTGTTATTCATGGTTTATATCTCTACAACACAAATATAATCCAAATGTTCAAAAAAAACAGCTTCTTTTTCAGTTTTCCTTAGAGGGCCAGGCCTGTTTACTCTAAAAGGCCATCGACGGTAATAGCAACATAGTATATCGCACTTAAAGTAGGGCCGCCTGCGTACTGCAGGTAACGGTGATTCAGCAGGTCAGTTCCGCCCAGTTTAATAACGGTGTGCTGCTTTTGAAACCTGTAGTTGACCTGGGCGTCAAGTGTACTGAAAGCAGGAAGGGTACCATTCACCAGCGGACTTTGCCAGTAGAATGCATCCTGCCACCTCCAGGTAATATTGAATCCGGTATTTCTGGCAATCTGGGGGTTGCCGAAAGACAGGGTTGTATTCCATTGCGGTGTATTAAATCCGGTGACAAATATGTCGTTGGGATTACTGGATTTCATATTATTGAAATTGACGTTGCCGTTTATGGTATAATGCCTGTAAAAATTATAAGTTATCGCCAGCGCCGTGCCCCAGTTATAATAGGTGGCGATGGAATTGGTATACACGCGGTACCGGCTTTGACCCAGGCTTGCTGAATTGCCCCCGGATGCTGCGGTAGGATCACGGTTTCGGTCCAGCATGGCAATAACGCCCGCATCAGTTCCAACCTGGACACCGTTAGGAACATAAACCTGAACCTGGCCAAGGAAACCCTTGTATTGGTTCACATAGCCATCCAGATCGATCACCAGGGTATTGTTCAGTAGTATCGATTTATATCCGATTTCGAAGGAAGTAATTTTTTCCGGTGTGGCTACCGGCAGGTTTGCGACTGTAAGCAGGTTTTGATTCGCCAGGGCCGCAGCATCGGTATTTCCCTGTGCGCTCACCGCCGCATTAAAATTGATAACGGATTGCTGGGTATAACTGTTTTGCAGATAACCCAGGCCTTCATTGATAAAAGGCAGACTGCCCACACGTCTCACACGACCGTTATTTACAAATGACAAAGCTTCAAAAAGTGCCGGGAATCTGTAACCTTCCTGGAAGGTGAACCGGAAATTATGTTTCTGCTTGAATGTATATACGGCGGCGAACCGGGGTGTCCAAATCGGTTTGTAGTAAGGATTATAGTCGATTCGTAATGACCCCCATAATTTTAATTTTTCATCAAGCAGTGTTTTGGTGACCTGAAAAAAACCACCGAAATTTTTATAAACCACCAGGCTTCCGAAAGTGCCGTTAGGCAATTCCTTATTGCGTTCTACAATCGGTCTTGAAAAATCAACGAAATTATTTCCGTCAGGTATAACGTTATAAATGCGGGCATTTCCACCGACCAGTAAATTAAAAGATTTTGTGTATTGGGTAAGATCCCATTGCCCGTCAATATTATAATACCGGCTGTTTTGCCAAAGCGCCGCACCGCCCGTGCTTGGCGCATCCGGTGTAGTGCCTGATTTTATATCCCAGTTATTGATATTGATAATGGTGTCCATAAGAGAATTGAATGCAGCAGTACCGGGCTGGGCGCGACTCGCATCAGCCGCCGCACGTGCGAATTGATTTGCGGCAGCCAGGTTAGCGGAGGTTAAAGCACCACCATTTTCTGCGGCATATTCAAGTAATGCATTTTTGTATTTGGTTCCCCAGCTGGTGGGCGTTTTTGTATCGGAAGCGCCCCCTGTATGCAGGTCGATATTATCAGCAAGCGGTTTTATATTATAGGAGTGGTTGGTATGTTCGATGGACATATAAGCGCCGATGGAGTAGTTC
>DATCAO010000667.1:0-12175 GCA_036512575.1 Puia sp. | reverse complement strand
TGCCAATATTCAGGAGCCAGTAGATGTCCGCCTTTTTTGTTGTGTGACTGAAGATCGATTCAATGATTCTTTTCTCGATCTGTTTGTGACTGCCGGCCTTAGTCAGGTACACCAGGTGGTCGGCGAATTTGGGAATATTTTTATTAATGCTGAGTTGTTCGATCGCTTCAAAATAGTCTTTGATATACACAAAGGTCAATAACTTAAGCGTCATCTTTCTCGCATTGTACCATACATACATGGTGGTGATCAACCCGATTTCAAAAACGAGGAAGAATAATCTTTTAAGCAATTTCACCGCGTTGGCCACGAAGAAACTGCTCTCCACGCACACGAAGATGGTAATGATGGCGCCGACCAGCCAGAACGGATAATGTTTTTTGTAACGCAAAAAATAAGACACCAATACCGTGGTCATCAGCATCGCTACGGTGATGGAAAATCCGTAAGCTGCCGTCATCGCTTCGCTGGTCCTGAAATACAAAACGACCAATACGCAGCCCATAAATAATATCCAGTTGATGCTGGGAATATAAATCTGGCCCCGGATATCTGTGGGATATTTCAATTTTACCCGGGGCCAGAAACCCAGGCTGATGGCTTCACTGATCAGGGTAAAGGAACCACTGATCAATGCCTGGCTCGCAATGATGGAAGCCATGGTTGCAATCAGCACGCTGGGCAGGAGGAACCAGCCGGGCACGATGGCGAAAAATGGGTTGATGCCTTTTAGCGAAAGATCCTGGTTCGCCAATGCCCATGCACCCTGGCCCAGGTAGTTTAATACCAGTGTGGTCTTAACAAAAATCCAGCTAACCCGGATATTGCTTTTGCCGCAATGACCGAGATCAGAATACAAGGCTTCCGCTCCCGTAGTGCATAAAAAGACAGCGCCCAGCAACCAGAATCCTTTCGGATGCAGGGTGAGCAGTTCAATGCCGTACACCGGATTCAATGCCGCAAAAATGCCCGGGTAGTGTAACACCTGGCTCACGCCCAGGATCCCCAGCATGAAAAACCAGAGGAACATGAAGGGCCCAAAAGATGCACCCACTATTTTAGTTCCGAATCTTTGAAAAACAAACAGCAATAAAAGAATCACCAATACGATTTCCATCACCAGGCTGTTGCCGGGAACGATATGTGTTTCCAGTCCCTTCACCATATTCAAACCTTCAATGGCCGAAGTGACGGTGATGGGCGGCGTAATAATTCCGTCAGCAAGTAATGTACCTGCACCGATGATGGCCGGATAAACCAGATTTTTGCTATACCTCCTCACCAGCGAATACAATGAAAAAACACCACCCTCACCATGGTTATCCGCCTGAAGGGTAATGAACACATATTTAAATGTCGTTTGCAGAGTCAGCGTCCAGAAAATACAGGAGATGGCGCCAAATACAAGACCCTTATCGACCCGGCCTCCTTCCGTCAATATGGTCTGAAAAGTATACAGGGGTGATGTTCCGATATCACCATAGATAATACCCAGTGCGATCAAGAGCCCTGCAACGGAGGTTCTTTTATTAGGGGAGCCCATGGCCAAGCAATCTTAACCTAAAGGTATTGATTGGTTGTACAAGACAATAGCGGCAACCCGGTAGTTTTTCTTTTAATTTGACGTTCCCCTGATATAACCGCCGGGATAGGGAAACATATTTCGGACGATTTTAAACAGGCGTTCGTCGACTCCTCCGGCGGGCTGTTTTTTATATGCCAATCTTTGGTGTGAACTCAATAACACCTTATTCATGATATAAAAAACCGGGCCATGAAAAATAACTCGTCACATGCCATCACTTTATTCATTTTCTTTCTGTTCACCATTTCAGCTAAAGGGCAGTCCGGTTTCATGAAAGATGTACTCAATGCCATTCAGAGTACGGCACAGGACCGGACAAACAACGCAGCAAGACAGTCCACCAATAAAATGTTTGATCAGGTGGATCCATCCACCCAGTCCAAATCACATACGGCTACTACAAATACATCTCCATCAAATGCATCCCCATCCGACACTGCGGCACTGTATGGCGTGCTGGGCGCATTCGCAAGAGCTGCTGCTGCCAACCCCAACGATACGTCTGCGGCAGATCTAACCATGAAGGCGCTCGGTTTAATGGCCGGCGGAAAACAAATTTCAGCACAGGATTCCGCAGCTGTCATCAAAGGATATACAACAGCCACCGGCGGATCCGGGTTACATTATGAATATGCAATCACGATGAGCGCAAATAAATCGACCACGAGAGACAGCACTGAACTCTACTTCACCAATGGCGGTGAAGGAAGAAGCGAAATCGGGATTCCCATGCCCGGCATGCATATGAAAAAGATGATCAATATCGGACATTATGATCAGCCAGGCTACACGATTATGTTGTACCCCGAATCAAAGACCTATTCCCTGAATATTCTGGATACATCACTTATGATCAAGGGTGAAGAAAACTACCAGGTCACCCGCATGGGCACGGAAACCATCCGGGGTTATCCCTGTGTGCATTTAAAAATTGTATCTACCACCGGATCAGGCCGGTTCAAATTCAGTTCTACCATGGACGTCTGGACAAGCACCGCCGTTCCCGGTTATGCGCTGTATAAAAAAATGACTAACCTCCAAACCGTAAAGGCCGGAATGATCAGGGCATTGGACAATGCAGGGGGAAGTGGGGTATTTGTAAAATGGGTCGCCTCCGGAAACGATTATTCCATGGAGCAAATCCTGATCAGGGCAGAAGAAAAAAAATTCCCTGCTTCCCTCTTCCTGATCCCTTCTGATTATGCCGAATCGAAAGAAAATTCAATGTACCATATGATGCCGTCCGCGGCTAAATAAGAAAATACGGGCGGTCCGTCCCCTCTGAATGCTGACCAACCGGGATTCGGTCAATAACAATTGGTTTCAACAAAAAGCTGGCTTTTTTCCATAAATTACTGATGAATGGTCATGCATGGGAGATATACTCAAATACCTGATTGTAGATGACGAAGAAATTGACCGGCTTACGCTCGAGTCTGCGGCTTCCGGATTCTCCTTCCTCCAAAAAACGGCCAGCTGCAGCCATGCGCTGGAAGCTTTTGAATTGATCACGCGCTTTAAACCCGATATTGTATTTGCCGATATCGAGATGCCCGGCATGAGCGGACTGGAATTGATCAGGAGATTATCGGGAAAAGTTCCGGCCCCGGTATTCATCACCTCGCATCCGGAATTTGCGATAGACGGATATGAAATAGAAGCATTCGATTATCTGTTGAAGCCGGTCACTAAAGAACGTTTTACCAAATGCGCCCTACGCCTGCGTGATTTTTTTCATCTTCGTGAAAAGGTTTCCGCCCTGGAAAAAGAAGATGAATCCAATCATATCGTGATTAAAGAGGGCTACGACAAATATAAAATCGGGATTCGTGATATCTTGTATCTGGAAGCGATGAAAGATTACACAAAAATTGTTACCGGAACGGGAAACCACCTGGTCTTGTGCACGCTGGCGGGTTTGCATGAACGCCTGCCGGCAGAAAAGTTTGTCCGCATACACCGGAGTTATATCGTAAACCGGGATAGGCTCAGCGCAACGAAAGGAAATAAAATATTTGTGGGGGAACATGAACTGCCGTTGGGGAAACTCTATAAAAATGCTTTGGACGAAATCTTCTGATCTCATCAAATGGAAACACGCCGGTTTATCCTGTTTGGATTTTTAGTGATTTCTTTCATGTGCAGTTCGCCGATGGCGCGGGCGCAGGAACCCGACTTGACCCGGATTTCCGGAACCAGTGAAAAAATAAAAGCCTGGAACGCCTATTGTGAATCCCTGCGCATCAATAAAGCCGGCGGAAAAAATAATTTCCCTGTCCTCCAGCAAGCAGCCCTCGCAGGCATCGCCATGACGCCCCAAACGGATCCAGCCAACCGCGCAAGATTCTATTTTTTTGAGGCATTCGCCTGTTATTACCAGGTAAAATTCGACAGCGCACAATATTATTTCTACCAAAGTCTGCATGAGGCAGAGAAAGCCCATAACGCCGAATTTATTGCAGAAGCCTGTGTTGCCCTGATCCCTGTAAACTTTCAGCTCCGCCAGCAGAATAAAGTGGACAGTTGTAAAAATATTTTACAATCGATATTGGATACCACCAAAAATGAAAGCATCCTGAGAGACGGTTATTCCGCCATGGGCAGCTATTACCAGCAGAAAGCCTATTACAGTACCGCCGAAGATTTTTTTATCAGGAGTATTGAACTACGTAAAAAACAGGTCGACACCACGAGTGATAATAAATTAAAAGCCGACTATGCCATACAGTGTTACCAGTTATCGAAACAATACGGGAACACCGATGTATTGTCGAAGAGCCTGGACATATTAAAAGAAGGACAACCCTTCGCCAATTTTTCTCCGCCTGTGTTCATCCGATACCTGAGTTCTTTTACAGAAATTTATACGCTGCTGGGCAATATCGATTCCGCTTTATATTATGAGCAGCAACTGGAAATGCATACAAAAAACAGCGCGGTCGTACCCTCTGAAATGGTATCCGCCAATCTGAATATCGCCAAATATTATATAGAACATGGGCAGGCCGCAAAGGCCCTTCCTTATATTACAAAAGCAGATACACTGGCGAATCGCAGTAAGTCTCCCATCCTGCTCTACCAGGCGCAGTTGTGGAATGGCCGCTGGTTGCAGGCAACAGGCAAATACGCCCAGGCCATTTCATTGCTTGCCCAGTCCATGCCCGTTGCAAAACAAATCAGTAAGGAACAATATGCAGAAGCGCTGAAATACATGGCGCTCGCCCAAAAGGGTGCAGGTAACCTCAAAGAATCCATCCGTTATTACGAAGAATATATAGATCAGTCGGATTCACTTACCAAAGAAAAAATCTCCCGAAACCTCGCTGACCAGGAAACGCGTTACGAGACCAAACAGAAAGAACAACGGATTGAATTACTCAGCAGGGAAAACCGTTTGGGTGTGCTGGAATTACAAAATGCTTCGCGCACGCGCTTATTCCTGATCCTTGGCCTGGTATCGCTCGGTATCATTGCCCTGCTCCTGTATTTTATTTACCGGAATAAGGAAAATCTGAATAAGGTGCTGAATGAGCGGAACAGCCAGCTGGACCAGCTAAATCATGAACTGGCGATAGCCAATGATACCAAGGCAAAACTCTTTGGCATTATCGGACACGATATGCGCGCGCCCGTCAGCCAGATTGTACAGCTCCTGCAACTTCAAAAAGAGAACCCCGACCTGCTCAGCGGTGATGCAAGAAAAAGACACGAGGAAAAACTCAAGCTCGCTTCTGAAAATGTCCTGGAAACCATGGAGGACCTTTTATTGTGGAGCAAGAGCCAGATGCAGTCCTTCAAACCCCGTTTTGTGCCGGTGAATATGACCGATATCATACAAAAGGAATTATCCATCACGCAACAGCGGATGGAAGACAGGAATATCGGAATCCAAAACGAAATGCCGGAACATTTTGTCCAGACGACAGATGAAAATTTCGTGACGGTCATCATCCGAAACCTGCTACAAAATGCCATTAAGTACAGCGACGAAAACAGCACCATCTCCATTGTTACGAACCGGCAAAAAATATTCATCATCAACCAGGCTTCACAAAGCAGAGCTGACACATTAAATGCCATGCTGGACAGCAGCCAGGTAGACAGTAAAAGCTCCGGGCTCGGTTTACAGATCGCACAGGGACTGGCAGTTTCCATCCAGGCCAAAATATTTTTCATCCCCCAGGACAATAACCACCTGGCAGCGGTACTCAGCTGGGAAAAATAAATTCAAATTCTTTTTTTGACGATTTAAAACCGGCATTGGTCGGTTATTCCCATGTCCCTGCATCGAAATGCTGAATTTTAATAAACAAAATAAATCATCATGAAACCGATCAGTATGTTTTCAGCCAGTCTAATCATTTTGTTCACAGGCACATCAGTAAAGGCGCAGGAAACCGGTCACACCAGACCTTTCCTGATTCACACCATGTATTTAAGTTCAACCGATGAAAACAAGAATATAAATACAGATTCTGTTTTGAAGATATTCAAAAAAAACATACTGGAGCCGAACCAATTCTATACCAGTTCCAAAATAGTATCCCACTGGTATGGTCAGGACAGCAGACAGGTGCTGGTAATCACCGAATACAACAACTGGGACGACATCGCCAAATCAGAAATCCGGCAGAATGAAATCATAGAACAAATGATGAAAGACAAAAGTATGGCCGCTATAGGTAAAATGTGGGAATCCCTGATTTTCCCTGAACACCATTCAGACGAAATATACCGGGTGGTAGCAGAATAACCCTATTCGTTGATCAAGTCATCTTAACGTATGGCATCCAATCAAAATTCAGCGTTTATCAAATGGCTTTTCCTGGCCTTAGCCATTTTATTTTTCCTGCTTGCCCTGGCGCTGTTGTTATGAAAAATAATGTAACTGAGCGCCAGGGAGAGGTCAGGATTTGTCTGCCACGACAGAACTTTTTTGAAATTTTCCCGTTTTCTTATACAATTTAATCCTGAAAACGACGCCATCCATGCTGTTGACATCCCTGGGCAGAAGAGGCCATGAAGGAGATAGTTTCGCAGTTAAGCTGACGGCTTTGGGCAGGGCATCTGAATGTAATTTTTTCAGGGCTTCCTCCCTTTCATTCAGATTTACCAGTTCTTCAAAAGATCCCCAACACACAACACTCTGCCAGTTTTCGGTTTGATCCAGGAAATCAACTTCAAAACAAACATTAGTATTATGCCTCATCAGGCCGATTTTCATTCCTTCCAGGGAATGCGCGTAAATATATTTACCGTCGTAGACATAACTTATAGGGACGATATAGGTAACACCGTCTGCATGACATCCGATTCTCCCGATGATCTGCCGATGCAATAATGCATCGATCTCTTCCGGGTCCAAACTGCCGAACATGGGTTGGTTTTCCATAAAATTAAATGCGTCCATCCTCATCCGGGTTAACATGACCCAGTCGATTGGCTGATTTTCGTCATGCGGAAAACCGGGTTCCTGCATGCCTTTGCAAATGTTAACGGAATTGCTTACATTGATAACACATGATTTTGGGCAAACCATATATCAAGACCGTTACATCATGAAGAAGATATTTTTTTTCCCGTTGGCATTTGCAGCAGTAATGCTTTCCGGCATTGCTGCCAAAAGCCAGCCCGATCATTTTGCTTATGTGGTTACAGCTGTCAACCAGGGAGGCAGCCCCTGGGTCGCCCTGCGCAAACTGGATACCCGGACGGGCGCATTCAGCAATATATTATTGAATGTTCAGGATAATCTGCACGCTACGCCCGACAGCAGTGTGGCGGCCATTGCGTACGACAGAAAGGCCAACCGCCTCTACTACACGCCCATGAATATTGACCAGCTGCGTTATATCGATTTGTTTACGATGGAATCATTTGCTGTTTCCGACCAGTTCTTCAGCAAAGCGGGGCACTATGATTTCAGGAATGCCGGTCCCATCAACCGCATGGTGATTGCGCCCGATGATTATGGCTATACCATCACAAACGACGGAACCCACCTCATCCGGTTCACGACAAAGGGATCGCCCATACTCACCGACCTCGGTGACCTTTTAGACGACCCACAGAATAAAGAAATGACCATTCACAGCATCTGTACCAATTCCGGCGGAGACCTGGTTGCCGATGATGACGGGCATTTATACCTGATCACCGGAACCAACAGGGTATATAAAGTGGATATTGCCACAAGGACCACGTTATACCTGGCCACGGTTTCCCGGCTGCCTCAGAAATTTACGACGAGCGGCGCCGCCGTCAGCGAGGATGGCAAACAACTGTTGGTGAGCAGTTCCACTTATTCTGATGCTTATTTTTTAATAGATCCCGAAACATGGGTTGCTTCGCCCGCACCGGCAACAGAAAAATTGTATGAAAGCGCCGATCTGGCCAACAGCAATGTGTTGATTACAAAAACAGGCATCCATTCCGATTTGTTCATCAGCAAGAATCCTGAAAATATAAACCGGATCAGGATATTTCCCAATCCGGTGATGGATGATGAAGTCAGCGTTCAGTTCAATGACCTGCCGCCCGGCAATTACACCATTCAGCTGGCCAATGCTATAGGAAAAAACCTGGTAAAGCAAAAAGTAATCATCACCGGCTCCGCCCAGACGGAGACCATGCACCTTCCCCACTACACGTCTCAGGGTTTTTACTACGTACGCATCCTCGATGAAAAAAATAATACCGTGAGCACGCAGAAACTGGTACTGGAACGCTGGTGAATTCGTTGACCGTTGACCGTTGACCGTGTTTGTCCCAACTAACCGTCTGCCCGGATTACTCCTTATATAGAATAATCCTTTTAACTACTTTGACAGGTTTGCCTTTTTCATTGATACTGGTTTGTTGAGTCCAGTTTCCGTGGCTATCCCAGGTTTCGTACGTATATGTGGTAGTCGTATTTTTGGTAGAATTCTTTTTTGTTTTCGGATCTGTTGTTACGGTTACTTCATCCATCTTTGAAGGATCTTTTTTATCGTTCAATACCATGATATTCGAATAGGTCACTTTCCCAACGCTGTCTTTAGAAACGCCTCCAACATAATAAACACTGTCATAGTCATTGACGAAAGTCATTTTCAGCGTACTGTCGGCATGATGTCCCTTAGCGCTGGTCACCTCGCCAAAAATATTCATCACGATATCGTCATAAAAGACATCCATCTTTCCGGTGGAATCATATGATTTCGCGAGACTGAATTTACCCGCGCTGTCCAATTCAATAATCATGGAAGATTTTTTTTCATTTTTTGCTCCGATGGTCTGCATGCTCACCATAAGGCCGGATGCATTATGCTGAAAATTACTTTGCGTCTTAACGCTGTCCTTGCCATTCATGGAAACATAAGAACTGGTATAACCGGCACTGTCGAACTTCTCAATATTTTTCTCATCAAGGGGTCCCGTTTTACCTGTACTGTCAATTTTATAGGAATCCGATTCTACCTGCGTCACGCTGCCCTTCAGGTTTTCACTGGCCAGATCACTGGCAGCAACAAAAACAGCTGCAGCGGGTTGCTTTTGATTACAGGCTGAATTAAACAAAATAACGGAGAGAAGGAAACATATATAAAATGGAATTTTTTGGCTGTAATTTTTCATGATGGCAGTTTTGAAGATGAAGAATTAAAAAGGGCAGGAAATAAAAGGATGAAAAAGATAAACTATTTGAATTGGCATGCCAAATAAAAATGAGTGTTTTTAATGAATTCAGCATCCGCAGGGTAATTTTTTTTCCGAGTTCGCCACGAACCAAACACATTGATTTTGCAGAATATACCAAAACGCCCAAAAGGCAAATGAAAATAAGTAAAGCCTTCGCGTCAGCGGGCGACTAACCGATTCTTTTAGTAGATTTTGCAGTTACCCGGCAACTTTATGGAAATATCAATTAGGAATCCGGTTAGAAGGCGGGTAAATTTAAGTTGACATTCTCAAATTTTCAGCCTGACATCAAAATCAAATGATCAGTTACCGACTGGCATCCCGGGAAGATAATCAGCAACTGATTGAACTCACTGCAGCTACCGGCATGGAGGGAGAAACAGCCCTGCGCATCGACCGCCATCCCGACTTTTTTACATTGCTGGACAGGCGCGGGGAAAGCAGGGTTTTCGTTGCCCTGGATGGAAACCAGATTATCGGCTCCCTTTGTGTTTCGCTCCAGAAAGTTTGGGTCGGCGGGCAAATCGAAACACTGCATTATGTCGGCGACTTAAAGGTGATCGCGTCCCACAGGAATCAGGGTATCGGCTTACAACTATGCAATGAACTGGCGAATGAAATTGTTCCCCAGGGCGCGGACCTGGCTTTCCTGAATGTTGCCAGAGGGAACAATAAACCCTTTGCATTTTTTAAAAACAGGCCCCATATCCCGGATTTTGATCCCATCGGAATTTTCAAAATTCAGCAATTCATTGGCAGGAGAAAACCGGTTTCCGATCGGCATTACGAGGTTAAAGAGACTCCGGTCAGCGAGGAGCTCACCTGTTTCCTGAACAGGTTTTATAATAAATATGAACTGGGACCTGTTATCACCAAAGAACAGTTGGAAGGCAGCCAGATACTTACGATCCGCGATAATAACAAAATCATAGCCGCCATGTGCCTGTCAGATACGATGCATATGAAACAAAATGTGGTGCTGAAACTTTCCATGAAACTGAAATGGACGCTGAACATCTTAAATTCTCTGAGCGGGATATCCGGATTTTCCAAGATGCCCGTACTCCATGAACCGGTGCGTTTGTTATACATCAAATATTTAGCAGTTGATCAATACGACAGGAAGCTGGTGAAACTGCTGATCAACCAGGCCAGGCATATGGTTTATAAGAAATCCTATTCCTTCGCCTCCATCGGTTTGCATGAAAAAGATCCTTTACTTGAATGTTTTAGCGGCATGTTCAAACTGAGTTTTTATTCCGTCGGCATGCTGTTGAGTATAAAAAATAACAGGTCGCTCATTGAGAAAGTAATCCATGGGATTCCTTTTGAAGACTATTCGCTGGTATAAAACATATGATTTTTCTAAACCTTAAATACAAATAATATGGAAGCAGTAAAAACAGAAACCATGACCCTGGAAGAATTCGAAGTGATTTCAGACATTTTCTCCCAGGCCATTACAGGTGAACTCATCGGCATGTCCAATTTTGCCTCGCTCGCGGAAACCATCGACGACCCCCATGAAAAAATGGAGGCGGTGGAACACGCCAACAGCGAAAGAATGCACGCCGAAGGCTTTCTGGCCTACGCGAAAAAAAGAAAATTGAAGATCAACGTGAATATGAACGGGGAATACTGGGCCAATGTGCGCAAACAATTTCTCCACTATGCCCGTAAAAAAGATTTTACCGCCTGCCTGATCATCCAGGAAGTGATGCTGGAATCCTTTGCCATATCCATGTATAACGATGTGGGTCATGCGCTGGGTGGTGAAGCCGGTGATCTTTTTCTCCGGATTGGCGATGAGGAAAAAGAGCACCTCGAACATTCTTCCGATATTCTCCGGGCAGAACTGAAAAAAGATCCGGTCGCCTTTGAAAACAAATTCGAAGAAATACATTTCAACTGCATGAGCATCCTTGCCGAGTTTACGGCCACCACCGATCTGCGGGGCCACTGCGGTGTATGTAACGGGGAATGCATGAAAGGCGCCTTGCATCATGTGGGACTGGACATTGTATCCCTGCGGGGCAATGCCCTGGCACTCTATGCAGAAGCGATGGACAATATCGGAATCTCAGGAGAAAAATCAGTTGTATGGATCGCACGATTGCCGGCATAGATTTCGCGGCCATAGGGCATCAGGACAGCTGGCAGAATATTTCTGCCATGGTCAACAGCATCCGGACTGGTGGGCAGGGCCTGCTCTCTTGCGAAAAAGTTAAAGACATCTATTCCTTTATTCCGTCCAGCGTGCTGTTCCAGGTGAAAGTCAGGTCGCAGACCGGCACAGAAATAAACGGTGCCTATATCGAAACATTTATCGATCCGGATAAACTCAACACGCAATTTATCCGGACGAATATCAGTAAGGTGATGACGGCCATGTCCCGCGCAAAAAAGCAGGGCTTCAAAATCGTGACGCTCGGCGGATTCACCTCCATCGTGCTCGAGGGAAACCTGGATTCTTTTGCAACGGGAGGAACAAAATTCACCACGGGCAATACGCTTACCGCAGCATTCATCGTGAAAGGAATAGAAAAAGCTGCCGCCGGGATGAACGTCAACCTCAGCGAGTCCAATGTTTTAATTATCGGCGCTACCGGTGATATCGGCATGGCCTGCTCCCATTATATGAAAACCAGGGCCGGCAAACTGCTCCTCTGTGCAAGAAATCTGCAGCGGCTCGCCAGGATGGCCGGGGAACTGGAGAAAGAAGGGATTGACCTGCGTTATTCCGTTAACCTGCAGGATCTCGTTCCCGACGCGGACATCATCATTGCTGCTGCCAGTTCATCGGGCATAACGCTTACCCATTGCAAAAAAAATGTATTGGTCTGCGATGCCGTATATCCGAAAAACCTGGAACAGCATATCGTTAACAATAAGGATATCCGTTTATTTCACGGA